>NZ_JBSFNQ010000137.1:0-13549 GCF_053981115.1 Streptomyces sp. NPDC003691
ACGATCGTGGCGATCAACAAGGACCCCGAGGCCCCGATCTTCGACCTCGCGGACTACGGCATCGTCGGCGACCTCCACACCGTCGTCCCCCAGCTGACGGAAGAGATCAACAAGCGCAAGGGCTGACAGCCTGCTGCCTGTGCCCGGTGGGGACGTGTATGTGCCCTGCCGGGCCGACGGCGTCAAACGCCGCCCCGGCCTCCCAACTCCGCACGCAGTGCATCAGCGAAGCGCGAAACGCCTGCCTTGGCAAGCCCGTCAATGGCGCTCTGAACGGTCCTGGGCGGATTCCGCTTCTGGCTCGCCAGCCTGACAACCACTCCGGTTACCTCGCTCGGTAACTCACTGTGCAGCGCGCACAGATAGCTGTCCGGGTCGACGACGCTTAAGCCGCGCGCCGCCAAGGGTTCCGCTGGAAAGTCCGCCAGGTTCCAGGTCACGAGCGTGCGAGCCCCTGCGGCCAGAGCTGCTGCCGCATGATGCCGGTCATCCGGGTCCTCCCCCGGCATCCCGGCAACAAGATGCCTGTAGTCCGCTTCCTTGACCTCTGCTTCCCGGAAGAACCTCCGGATCGCCTGTGTCACCGCGCGAGCAGAGTCCTGTGAGCGTCTGCCCTCCCGGACTATGACGCGCTCCCATTCCGTCAGCAGACGCTCGGACCACACCACCTCATGCACCGTGTCTTCGGTGAGGGCGAGCATCAGGTCCATCACGGAGAACGGAAACAGGACATTGGTGTCCACGAAGACTTTCACGGGCTCCAGGTCCCTCGCGCGTACATCAAGACTCGTCGAGCAGTTCTGCGATCTGCCGGCGGCCCTCTCTTCGGCGCTCGCGGCGCTGCTGGAAAGCCAGGACGTCAGCCAGGCGGACAACCCGGTGCGTACTGCCCGGCAGATGGGTCGAGGGAATCTCGCCGCTGTCCAGAAGGCGGACGACGAAGGGGCGGGACAGCCCCAGCAGTTCGGCGGTCTCCCCGGGGGAGAGCTGGGCTTCGGACGCAAGCACCATCACGGCGTGGCCTTGTGCCAGCTCACCGGCTGAGGCGATCAGGATCCGAACCAGCTCCGTCGGCAGTCTGACCTCCGCGCCATCGGGGCCTTTGAGGACCACCTCGACCTCGTCGGGGATCATCCGTCCGGCTTCGGCCAGCTCAACGTGGTGCCGGACCGGTGGTTCGACCCTTGTGGCGTGTGCGAGAACACTTGCACGAGCCATGAGTGCGCCTCCTGCCACCGAATCGTGCATCTGCAATAAATGTAACCTCGGCAGTCGTCGGCGGCAACCGCACGGGGACACTGGCGCCACGGGCCGACGGGGATGCGCCTGAGCCCTGCCGGGCACGGCCGCGTCCGGTGTCAGTGGCGGCTGTGATGCTGTGCCGCATGGACGAGAAGGCCTTCTGGGCGCTCATCGACGCACTGAGCCGTCACTCCGGCGACCGGGCCGAGCGGGTGGGCCTGCTCCACTCGGAGTTGCTGAGCCTGCCCGCACCGGCGGACGTGGTGGAGTTCCAGGCACATCTGGAAGCAGCGTGCGCGGCGGTCGAAACGGATGGCCTGCTACGAGCGCTCACTCGGATCGAAGCGGGATTCTGCTCCGACGACGGCTTCCACTACTTCTCCCTCTGGCTGGTCGCGCAGGGCCGCGCGATATACGAGGCGGCCCTCGCCGACCCCGACGTCCTCGCGGACCTCCCCGCCGTGCAGGCCCTCGCGGGCCGGGACATCCGGGAGTGGGACGACGACGAGTGGCTGGAGTGGGAAGAGCTGGACTATGTGGCGCAGGGGGTCTACGAGGAGCTGACGGGCCGGAACGACGACGCGTTCTACCAGACCCTGGACGCCTTCCAGCAGGATGCCGACGAGCCCGCGAGCGCCGCGGCGGGGCCGGCCCCGGGACCGGCGACACCCCGGCTCGACGCCCTCTTCCCGGCGCCGATCCGCGGCTGAGAATTCACCCCTTGGTCGCAGGCTGATGCCTCACCGCATACTGAACGGCGTTGTTGACCTTCCTTGATTGTGGGGGCGTTCATGCTTGAGCGCTGGCTGGCTGCTTCGGTCCTGAGTAGTTGTCTCTCTACTCTGGCCGTCGTCGATGCCAGGGCTGGATGATCTGTTGTGTGG
Organism: Streptomyces sp. NPDC003691; assembly: GCF_053981115.1. Taxonomy (NCBI): domain Bacteria; kingdom Bacillati; phylum Actinomycetota; class Actinomycetes; order Kitasatosporales; family Streptomycetaceae; genus Streptomyces; species Streptomyces sp. NPDC003691. The sequence goes on from NZ_JBSFNQ010000137.1 coordinate 2,127, forward strand.
GGTATCGCGGGACGGCCCGGCGGTATTGCCGGGAGTGTGGTGATCCGCTGCCGCAGGCGGCGGGGGCGGTGTTCTGCTCGGGTCGGTGCAGGTCGCGGCGGTGGCGGAGATTGCAGCGGACCCGGGAGCGGGTGATCGCGATGCAGCGGGGTGAGCAGGCGGAGTTTCCGGTGTGCGGACGGTCTTGGATGGTGGGGGTGGAACGGTCGAGGGCTCCTCGTCAGCCCTTCCGCGGGGAATCCGGGCCGCCTGCGGGCGGGACCGTCATGGCCGAGTCGCCACGACGCCCGTCCCGCCCGCGAGCACCAAGGGCCGCCGTTTGTCAGGAGGCGGGGAACAGCCGGACGGAGCTGATGGCATCGCTGAAGTCGCCCAGGCGCTCCCGCTCGTTGAGGCGGGTCCAGGGGCCGATGTTCTGGGTCGTCAGAGTGAGGGATTCCCCCTCGTATTCGGCGTCGGTGTAGAGCTTGGCGGTCCAGCCACGAGGAGCGTTGAGGTACGCCGAGGACGTGCGGTCGTTGGCGTCGTACTTGCTCAGCCGTTCGACGTCGCCGGTGACGATCCAGATCCTGGCATCTCCTCCTTCGTTGAAGTCACGGTCCTGGTACAGGCACAGGGACGACTCGGGGCACGCGGAAAGGCCGTTCCCTGTGATCTCCTTGACCGGCTCGGCAGCGGAGGTCGAGGCCGCCGCCGGTACGGCGGCGGCCAGGGTCATGGTCACAGCGAGAGCGATTTTCTTGATCATTCCCGATCAACGAACCAAGGGGCCGTGAGACACGAAACCCCCCTGCCAGACCCCCAGGGTTCAAGAACACCCTCTGATGACTGCTACGGCGTCGCCTGGACGCTGCTGCATCTCATCAAGACCAGCCCGGGGCCGCTGCCGCCGGTGGCACCTCCCGGCCCTGATACCCACCCCTGGCGTCACACGCTCTGGAATCGCTGGGGAAACCGGTGACGCAACGCCTGCCGGGGGCTCACCGGATCCGTACTGCTGTGGCAGCTACTTATTGCGCGGCGCCGAGCCAGTCGTCGCCGACAGCCGGAAGCGCGGACACCATCGTGCGGTTCATATGACGGGCCGCCGGTACATCTGGCGGGACCCGCCTTCCGGACCCGGTTCGACCGCCTCGGCCGGAGTGAAACCCAGCGACTCGTAGAAGACGCGCGCCCCACTGGCGACGGCGCCTGGATGGTCGGCCCCGAAGGTGACCACCTCGATGGTGCCCGGCCCGCGTACGAACCTGCGCGACGCCTCGTCCATCAGTGCACGGCCCACGCCCTGGCCGCGGCCTTCCTCCGAGACCACCAGCCAGTCGACGTGGAAGACGGGAGGCTTCGCGTCGAACAGCAGCCCACCGAGGAGCCCGGGGCCCGTCGAGACGGCGACGAGTGCCGTGGAGCGGCGGATGTGCTCGTTCACGGCCCGGTGGAAGCCGGGCTCCTCGACCATGGCGCCGAACCAGTGCTCGACCTGGGCGGCCAGGGCCAGGAAGCCGGGGAGGTCGTGGTCCTGGGCAAGCCTGATGATCATTCGGGCAGTCTGGCAGACAGCGTGCATGGCGCCCTGTCCCCGTAGGACCACCAAGGCGGCCGCTCCGCCGTGGGCCGGACGCGCTCGGCCAGGACGCCATCCAGGAGAAACCATGTGATATCGACTGGCAGAGGGGTGCCCGAGTCGGGCAAAGTCCCTGGTGATGAGCAATGAGTACGAGATGACTTACGCCCACCCCGACTCCGTCGAGGGCCTGCTCCAGCGGGGGCGTGGCCTGGGCGCGGTACGGGCGCTCCGGGACCCGGAGGGTTCCGCTGTTCTCGTCCACGACGGGATCCGCCGTGACTGGCGGTGGGACGGGACCGACGACCGGTCGCTGTATCTGGCGCGGCTGGTCCGGGACCTGGAGCTGTCCCCGGCCCCGGTCGTCGACCGGTTGGCGGGGGACGAGGATTCCTGTCTGCGGGCCTGTGAGGTGCTGGAGCTGCTGGCGCTTGCCGGATCGGAGGAGGCCCGGGAGGGGCTTCGCGCCTATGTCCGGACGGGAGAGCACTGGGTCCGTGTACTGGAGTCGGTATCGGCCGGCTGGCCGGCGGAGTGGTGGGAAGACCTCGGGGACATCGCCCATGCCCGGATCGGCGGAGAAGCGGAGCTTCCCTGGTTCTCGGAGCCGTGGACCCGGTTCGGGATCGGGGTTCAGGGCGGTTCGACCCCGGCACGGCCGTCACTGAACGGGCTTGCGACAGCGGATCTCCTGCTCCTGCTCGCCAACCCCCGTACCGAGAACGCCACGAAGGTCGACGCACTGCGTGCGCTGAACAGCCGGGAGCCTTCGGAAGAACTGATCCCGCTGGTCCCCTCGCTCGGCGCCCGGCCCGGCGACCGGCCGCTGCCTCTGCTCCGGCGGGCCGTCGAACGCCTCGGCACCGCTGCCGTACCCGCGGCCCGAGGCTGGGCGCAGGACGAACGCCCCTGGCTGGCGCAGCTCGGCGCCGATGTCCTGGCCGACCACCCCGGGCCCGCCGCATTGCCCGGACTCGTCGAGGAACTCGCAGCGCAATGGGCGGCACGGACCTGGTGCGGCCCTGACCGGACGGCCCGGCGCCTGGCCCGGCTCGGGCCCGATGCCACCGCCGCGGTGCCCTACCTGCGGCGCTTCTGGCTGCACACCCCGCACTCGTACGAGCGGACGGCGTACCTGAAGGCACTCGCCGCCATCAACAACGACGGCTTGGAGTACCTGTACACCGAGTCCCTGTGGAGCTGCGAGGAGAAGGAGCGGCTGCTGGGGATCGCGTCCGCATCCGCGAGCCGGGACGCTCTGGCACGGATCGCCCTGCTGCGCGACGACCCGATGGAGACGGCCGAGGTCCGCACCGCGGCCGGAGCACGGCTGGCGGCCCCTTCCGGCCTGCGTCCGGTCTGACCCCGCGGTCGGAAGCTCACGGCTCGCCGCTCGTCAGCACCCCTAATAACCGGAGACTCGAAGTCGCGGTCAGCCCCGGCGTGCAGCGCCTTGGGGCCAGACCACGTCCACAGGCATGCCCGTTGCCTGGGCTTCGAGGACGGTGTCCGCAGTACCACCTCCCTTACCGGAGGGCGGAACGCCGTCCCATACAGCGACGAGTCGGTCGGCACGGGTCAGCAGCTCGCGGTTCGCCGCCTCGTAAGCGGTCCGGTCGGCAGTTTCGTACGGCATGACGACTACTTCGGCCGCCGCAGCATGGAGCCGGTCGAAAAGTTCGGCGTGCCAAGGCTTCACCTTCGCTTCCCGGTAGTCGCGGGAGGACACGACAACGACGAGCCTGCCACCGGCTTCGAGCACGGCCTCGGCAAAGAGGCTGTCGGCTCCGGCGGCGATGCAAGAGACCCCGGTCAGACCCTCGCCGTATCCCGCCAGCAGATCCCCGAGGGCGGTCCGCACGAGAGCCGCGCACTGCTCGGTCAGATCCATATGCCCGGTCACTGCGATAGTCACCATGCTTCTCCTCCGTTCAAGGGCAGTCCCCACCCCCAGGCACTCGTGATGAACCGGTGCGATCACAGCAGAAGCACCTTGTCGCCGTCGTAGACACGTCCGTCAGGGGCAGGGGATGACGTAGACCCGTGCGAAGTGGGTACCGATGTGGGCCTCGTGCAGATGGCCGGAGATTGCCTGGTCACCTTCGACGCCCATCACAGCGTGGATATGAGCAAACCCATTCCGGATCTCGCCGGTGCCGGTCATCTCGGCCGGTGTCTCATAGGTGGTGATGTCGTCCTTCAACGCGTCACCCTTGGGCATGGTGGAGATCGTAAACCGGTCCACGGCTCCGATCAGAGAAACGATCGCCGCGTCTGCGACACCAGCCTTGGCTGCCTGCCGGTTCACGGACTCCATGAGCTCGTCGTTCCTGACCTCGAAGAGCAGCACGTCAGCTCCGTCCGGTGAATATCGCTTACCGGCTCGCCCTGACCGCTTCGGTGTACAGCTCGCGCGTCAGTTCGGCTTCGCCGATTCCCAGGCTGTGCAGGACCGAGCGTACGTCTGCCAGTGCCGCGGTCACATCCGTATCTTCGGCGAGCGTCTCCACTTCGAGGAAGGTTCCCTCCAGCTCCGGAACCCGTACAAGCGTCGCAAGCATCCTGCGCCCAAGGGCGTCGAAGGTGTAGTTACGGCACTGCTTCTCGAACTCGATAACGGGAACATAGCCCAGGCCGAGCAGGAGGGCATGCACAGCCTTCGGATCGTCAACGCGGGATTCGTGCTCGGGCTTGGACCCGGACTCGTCGTCCACCCGAGCACCCTTGAATGTCAGCACCGTCCGCAGCCCGTCCGGGCCGTGTACGGTCCGGACCCGCAGCTCCTGGTCCGCGGATCCGAGAGCCTGATCGGGAGTGTCGTAGTAGGTGTCCCGATAAACCTCATCGCGCCCGGCCGCCCGGGCGTCGAGGCTTCGTCGTACCACTTCCGGCCTCGACACCCGGGCCTTCAGTTCGGCTTCAATCACAGGGCAACCTGCCTAGTCGTCGGCCTGCGGCTGATTCCGCCGCGGAGAGTGCACTGCCCCAGGGGTACGGATGACGCTCACCGGGCGGATTGGGTACGAATCCGCCGTCGCCGTACAGGACGGTGACCGCCCATAGCCCTGAGTTCGCTGACACTGCGCTCGACCTGGCGGTGGGCGGCGTAGGCGGCGTTCACACAGGGCATCGCGACAACGGGGATGCCCTTGCCGATTGCCTCGGCGACCACACCGATGACGAAGTTCGAGGTCAGACAGAGTGCCCAGGAGGAGAGGGAGTTGGCCGTGACCGGGGCAAAGAGGATCACATCGGCCGGCGGCCAGACGTCCGGTTCGCCGGGCCGTTTGTAGCGCGAGCGCACCGGATGCCCGGTCAGGGCCTCCAGGCCGGGGAGGTCGTCGTACAGCCACTCGGCGGCCGTCGGGGTGAGACCCAGGCAGACGTCCCAGCCGTGTTCTCGGGCCGATGCGATCACTTCGGCGCTCTGGAGGACCGGCGGGGCAGCAGACCCGAACAGGTACATCGTCTTCATGCGCCCGCCTGCTCAGTCGCCGGACGGTTCGGCCCAGTAGTCGGCGAGCATTTCACCGGGCCAGGCGGGCTGCCGTACCGGGCCCCGGGGGCCCATCTCCCGGAAGTAGGGGGCCAGATCGTAGACCGGTGATCCGTTAACGGCATCGAGGTCCGTGACCTGAAGGTCGAGCCCGTCGACCTTCAGCAGCCGGTGAAACGACTGGGCGAGTTGGTTGGGCCGCCGGTGGTTGCGGTGCACAAAGGTTCCGGTGGCGGGCCAGCGGGGGTCGTTGCGCGGGCTGCGGGCGTGCAGTGCCACATCGGACGGGGACGCCTTGTGGAAGTGCCACACCACGACGAGGTGGGAGAACTCTTCCAGCCCCTGGACCGAGCGCAAGCGCCTTCTGGAAGCGGGCTGCACCCACCACCGCGGCCCCCTCGACGTGGAGCCCGGCCGGCGGATCTGTCAGCTCATCGACCCGTTCGGCACCGTCTTCGGACTCGACGGGCCCTGATCTCCCGGAGCCCCCATGCGCCACTGGCCCCTCATCGCCCTCAAGCTCACCACCGCCGACCTCGTTCTACGCCTCCCCTCAGACGACGAGTTCGACAGCCTCGCCCAGGTAGCCGCCGACGGAGTCGTCCCCGACGCGCCGTGCACTTCCCGCAGCCCTGGGCGACCGCACCGCCGGCCGAGCGGGCCAGGAGCGTCCTGCAGAACCACTGGTGGGCGTGGGGCGACTGGACCAGCGAGAATTGGCGCCTTCTCCTGGCCGTCTTCCACGGCGGCCAGGCCATCGGCCAGCAGAACCTTTCCGCGCGACTTCGTCACCACCGGCGAGGCCCGCACCGGCTTCCGGCTCGGCCGCCGCTTCCAGGGCCAGGGCTACGGCACCCAGATGCGTGCCGCGGCTCTGGCCCTCGCCTTCGACGGCCTCGGCGCCGCCCGCGTCACCTCCACCGCCTTCGCCGACAACGCCGCCTCCCGAGCGGTATCCCGCAAGTTCGGCTACCGCCCGAACGGCGTCCACCGCGTCGCAGTCAGCGGCCTTCCCTACCACATCTACGAGGAAGTTATAGAGGCGCCCGACTGGCGGAGCTGCGCTGGTCGGCAGCCCGTCGGTATAGCTGGACTGGACGGCTGCATCCCGTTCTTCCGCTGACGGCGCACGACCTTGCTGGGCTGGCGAGGTATCGCTTCTGGGCGAATGCGATGGGGGATCAGCCACCTCCGCACTTCTGCCCACCGAGTCATAGACGCTGTTAGGCGCTGGAGTTGAAGCTGGGTGCTGCGGCTGTCATGTCGGCAACGCTGGACCGGCGAGGAAGGGCGTCGGGTGCCCTTTCCGGGAAGGTTTGGCAGGACCGTTGACCGGGGCGCCGTCACACGTTGTTGCATAAGCTTTTTGCCTTCGTGATGTGAGCAGGCGTGGCACGAGAGTGTCCCGGATCACCGAGGGTGAGATCAGGCACTGATGGGCGGAGTCTCTGCGTAGCGGCCGACAGGGCGGTCCGTGCGGGGCATGCCCACGACATGGGGCACGCGGATGGCACGCCGCCTCTCAAGCGGTCTGGACAATAAGAAGGCCCCGGTCTCTGACCAGGGCCTTCGGTAAAGAGCGGGTGACGAGAATCGAACTCGCGCTCTGAGCTTGAGAATCAGCGCGTCCTCGGCCTGACCTGGATGGCTGAACTGGGGAAACGGATGCCGAGGTGAACTCTCAGGCTCACCTTGGCACCTGTGATTGACCGTGGCTCCCCGCCTCGCTGGGCGCGGATCGGGCACGCTTGCCCTTGGTTCCGTGGCCTCTCAGAGAACGATCATTGGAGATCATCCAGGTTGCAAGGAAGACCACGAGTGCTGGTACCGGGCCTTGGCGGTTACTGAGGTTGCTGCATTCCGTTGCCGTACCGCGAAGAGGGGTCGAACCAAAGGTTATTGCCTGACTCGACTGCAGATTCTTGCCTCGAAAGCTGATGATCAGACGTCGAAGCTTGTCCCCTTGACCCTTTGCAGCAGGGCCTCTTGGTGGCGACGACTGCGCACATCGTCTTTGCGCAAACTCCTGCCCTCATTCAAGACGGATTGAAACTGCTCGGTGGCCAGGTGGACTGCAGTAGCGATCGCCACTTCAATCCTCTCCGACTCTGAGATCTTGAAATTCAGCCTCTTGGCGCCCTTCAGTTGTCCTCTCGCTGCCTCCGGATCAGTAGTTTCGAAGATAGGAACAAGTTTCGGCGTGGTCAGAGCGGAAACCATCATCGCGATGTGGTATTTAGCGGCTTTGAGGGTGTTCGAGTCAGGGGTTCGCGCGAAGAACCTGTCCACCCGATACAAAATCCAGGAAGCGTAGTAGTAAGCCTCAACAGCGTATTCATCCCAAACAAACGAACTCTCCGCCTCTAGCTCCTTCGGAGCGCCGATCGCCCGGGAAGACTCACCAAACAGTGTTGCCGCGACCGCTCGGTTGAGTTCAGGAGTCGTGACAATGCGAGTACGAGGGAAATCAAGAGATGCATGCTGGTTCTGGCGTAGATAGCGTAGGCCGCTTACGCCCGATTGGTTGAAGTATTCTTCTACGTCTTTCGCCATCTGGGAACTGGCCTGGATGTCTGTTGAGCCGATGGGGGTTTGCAGGTTAGTAGCGATCGCCACTCTTGTTCGCACCCCGGCGTCGTCCGAGCTTACGATCTTTACTGGGATCCATAGGTCAGAGAGAAGGGATGGCTTGGCCTTAACCGCATCACTATTCGCCCACCTTGCAAGCTGGTGACTCGTCTGTCCGCCATTGACGACCTGATACCCGGAAATGAAGAATCTGTCCCCCGACCCTTGGAGAGATGTTGCAATGATCGTGAGTCCGTTGTTGAGGAAGGGGAAATGCTCGCGGTCCTCACTTTGCAGAGTTCCCGAGATCCTGGTGTTCACTGGGTTATGGATGCCGAGATCGAGGCGCACGTTGTCATCGAAGATACCTGGTCGCACGGAACCATTTTCATCCGTCAGCAACGTCATTACCTCCGTGCCAGACAAGAGTCCGATGTAAGCCTCGCTCACCTGATCTGTTGCAGGGATGGTTTGTCGCTTCTCAAAATTAAACCGAATGTTCTGCGGTCCGTGACGCTCTTTCAGCTTTGCAGCTAGTGCATCATGTCCATGAGTGTTAAGGTGCAAATTTTCCGAATAAATACCATGAGTCCGAATGCGATCGATTGCTTCTGTGACCTGCAACTCCTGCTGTGCCCTCTTCCCGTCATTGCTGCTAGTTGTGACGTAGAAGAGTTCACACGGGATTCGCGTATCCTGAAATTTGTCACCGTTCTCTGCGATCCGATCGATCAAAGCGGCCAAGTCAACCAAGGCTGGAGGGAGCTTGACACTCTTCGCCTTAATCGCGTACTTCGTCACGGCCTCGACGCCATGCAGGAACTTTGCAATCAGCTTGGAGTCGTAGGACTCGCTCGTCTTAGCCTGGATGAAGATTACCTTCGCCGTGTTAGACGCCTGATCAGAGATAAGGTCGTCGATCTCTGAGGGTTCGAAAACGATTTGTCCGTTGACTACGACGGCAGCGATGTCGATGCCCTCATCGGTCCCACCGCCGAGAACAGCCCGCTCAATCTGCTCGACATCGTCCCGTACATAAGGGAAGAGGTAGTTAGCTGTGACATACAGCTCGAACTGCTGTGCCTCGGTTCCCTCTGCGCCAAAGTCCCGTGCAAACTTTGCTACTCGCTTTGCGGTGAGCGTGTGCACTTCATCCCCCTAGTCAGCGCGAGCGCTGATTGCCATCACGGTGTGTTTGACAGGGAGCTTAGCGTCTGGGTTGTCATCGAGGTGAGTAAATGGTCAGAAAAGAGAAGCGCGAGCAGTTCCATAACCGGACGGGTCGCCGACTGATCGACTGGATGGACCCACCACTCGCCACTGCTCCCATCCCGTCCGCCTTCGCCCCACACGTCGTGGAGCGGCAGTGGTTCAGGGCGTCAAGGTGGAGCGCACCACTGTATGAACGGCCTTGACGTTCGGGCCGCGATTGCTCGGCTCTGCCTGGGAGGAAGGTGGTCGGGATGGGAGCTCCTTCGACGCTCGCCCCGCTCCGGCCGGCCAGTCCACGGGGTGGGACGCGCTGATCTACCAGCGCGCCGACATCGAGTGGCAGAAGGAGGCGGCCGACGGCATCGACGCTCACGTGCGCGCCGCACGAGTTCGGGCATGGGAAGAGCAGGCCAAGCAGCGATCGGGCGCATGACGACTGAATTGGTCCAGACAATAAACAAGGCCCGGGTCGATGACCTGGGCCTCAGTCGTGGAGCGGGTGACGAGAATCGAACTCGCGCTCTGAGCTTGGGAAGCTCATGTTCTACCATTAAACTACACCCGCACAGCGGCTTCGAAGATCGGATCCGCAGTGCTGTCACTCTACCCCATGCCAGGCCCCCGGCGGAGAAAGCCGCGGGGCCTTTCTGCTGTGCGCAGAGGGCCGGGCGGTGGGAACCGGCTGCGGGGGAAGGGAGTTGGGGCATAGCGTGGACGGTGCGGGGTGGCGGGGTGGAGGGGGTTGGGGGATGGCCTAATGTGGGGGTTCGTCCGCATTTGTTGGGGAAGGGACTCGATGGACTTGATGGAGCGCACCGTCGTCCGCTGTGCCGAAGGGCATGTCTTCGCTACCACCTCGTTTCCGATGCAGCAGCTCGGGACCGGGCGGATCGGGCCGGCCAGGCTGGTCCGGTGTCCGCGGTGTGCGCGGTTGCGGAGTGTCGTGCCGGTGGCCGTAGGGAAGTGACGGGGGAGCGCACGGGCGTCCGGTTCGGTCGGGTCCGTGCGCTCTGCGTATCCTCGGGGGGTGCTTCTCTCAGACAAGGACATCCGGGCCGAGATCGACGCAGGGCGGGTCCGTATCGATCCGTTCGACGACTCCATGGTGCAGCCCTCGAGCATCGATGTGCGGCTGGACCGCTACTTCCGGGTGTTCGAGAACCACCGCTACCCGCATATCGACCCTGCCGTCGAGCAGGCCGATCTAACGCGGACGGTGGAGCCGGAGGGCGACGAGGCGTTCATCCTGCATCCGGGTGAGTTCGTTCTCGCCTCGACCTACGAGGTCATCACACTGCCGGACGATCTGGCGTCGCGCCTGGAGGGCAAGAGCTCCCTCGGCCGGCTCGGGCTGGTCACCCACTCGACCGCCGGGTTTATCGACCCCGGGTTCTCCGGGCACGTGACCCTGGAGCTGTCGAACCTCGCGACGCTGCCCATCAAGCTCTGGCCGGGTATGAAGATCGGGCAGCTCTGTATGTTCCGGCTCAGCTCGCCCGCCGAGTTCCCGTACGGCAGTGAGCGCTACGGCTCGCGCTACCAGGGGCAGCGGGGGCCGACGGCCTCGCGGTCCTTCCAGAACTTCCACCGGACGCAGGTGTGACGATGAGTGCCGTACGGGAGAACCTGACCTACGAGAAGTTCGGGACCGCGGTCCGCGAGCTGGCGCAGAGCATCGCCGACGACGGCTTCGAGCCGGACATCGTGCTGTCGATCGCCCGGGGCGGCGTCTTTGTCGCGGGTGGTCTGGCGTACGCGCTCGACTGCAAGAACATCCACCTGGTCAATGTGGAGTTCTATACGGGCGTGGGCGCCACCCTGGAGATGCCGGTCATGCTGGCGCCGGTGCCCAACGCGATCGACTTCTCCGACAAGAAGGTGCTGATCGCGGACGACGTCGCCGACACCGGCAAGACGCTGAAGCTGGTCCACGACTTCTGCCTCGACCATGTCGCCGAGGTCCGGTCCGCCGTGATCTACGAGAAGTCGCACTCGCTGGTGAAGTGCGAGTACGTATGGAAGCGGACCGACGACTGGATCAATTTCCCGTGGTCTGTTTTGCCTCCATGCCGTAAGTCTGGCACCCCCGTGACCCCCTCGAAAGACGCCTTGATGTGATGTAGGTCATGCTGCTTCTTGGTGGGATTGCGCCCGTACGGTCCTCGCTGCTCAGGCCGCCATCCGGGTGATTCCGGCCTGTCCGTGGTTACCCGAGATAGGGCTGCTCCCGACCTTCCAGGAAGTGCCGAAGGCGGAGTTGCTGTGTGTGGTGCATAGGGAGGTCGTCGATTTCGGCGGGTGCGATGAAACGCAGCTCTGTGGACTCGTCCGAGATGGCGAGTTCACCGCCTGTGACGCGGGCGGTGAAACAGATGTTGAACTGTCTGCGGACCTCGCCGTCGCTGTAGGCGATCACGTGACGAGGGTCTGTGTACGTGCCGACCAGTCCGGTGATTTCGACCTCCAACCCGGTCTCTTCCGCAATCTCACGGACGGCCGTTCCGGGCAGGGAGTCCGTGATCTCCATCCCGCCGCCGGGCAGGGCCCAGAGTCCGCTGTCCCGGCGGCGCTGGAGCAGGATCCGTC
>NZ_JBSFNQ010000138.1:0-12956 GCF_053981115.1 Streptomyces sp. NPDC003691
CAGGATTCGCTGATACGGCTCCCCCGCCACCACCGGGAACACCGTCCGCAACGACTCATGACGCCCGATCACATCCCGCAACGCGGCGCTCAAGGCGCCGCTGTCGGCCTCTCCGTTCAGTCTGATCGTCGTCGACAGGTTGTAGAGGGCGTTGGGGCCTTCCAACTGGTTGAGGAACCAGAGTCTGCGCTGGGCGAAGGACAGGGGTGTCCGCTCCGGGCGTGCCGACGCCGTCAGTGGCCGTCGGGCCCGCTCGCCGGCTCCCGCGGTGAGCCGGGCGGCGAGTCCGGCGACCGTCGGGGCTTCGAACAGGGTCCGCAGGGAGAGTTCGACGCCGAGGACGGCCCGGATCCGGGAGACCAGGCGGACGGCCAGCAGGGAGTGTCCGCCGAGGTCGAAGAAGCTGTCGTCCATGCCGACCGAGGGCAGTCCGAGAACCTGCTCGAACGCACCGCGGACCAACTCCTCCTGGACCGTGGCGGCGGCCCGTCCGGTCTCCCTCGTGTACTCCGGCGCGGGAAGGGCTCGCCGGTTGAGCTTGCCGTTGACCATCAGGGGCAGTTCGGGCAGCTCCACGATGGCCGCGGGCACCATGTAGGCGGGCAGTCTTCTGCCGACGAAGCCGCGCAGGGCGGCCGTGTCCAGGGTGTCGCGGGGGCGCTCCGCACCGGCCCCGACGACATAGGCGACGAGCCGGCGGTCGCCGGGGAGGTCCTCCCGGACCACGACGGCGACCCGGGCGACATCGGGGTGGGAGACAAGGACCTTCTCGATCTCTCCGGGTTCGATGCGGAAGCCGCGGATCTTGACCTGGTCGTCGGCGCGTCCGGCGAATACGAGCCGGCCGTCGTCGGTCCAGCGGGCCAGGTCGCCGGTGCGGTACATCCGCTCGCCGCCGGGGCCGTAGGGGCAGGCGACGAAGCGTTCGCCGGTGAGTGCGGGCCGGGCGACGTAGCCGCGGGCGACGCCGGATCCGGCGATGTACAGTTCGCCGACCACGCCGACCGGCACGGCGTCGAGCCGGTCGTCGAGTACGTACAGACGGCTGTTGGCGATGGGGCGGCCGAAGGGCACCGGTCCGTCGGCCGCCGGGTCGACCTCGCCGGCCGCGACCAGGACGGTGGCCTCGGTGGGGCCGTAGAGGTTCAGCATCCGGCGGCCGGGTGCCCAGGTTCGGGCCGTGTCCTCGTCGACGGCCTCGGCTCCGACGAGCAGGGTCCCGGTGCCCGCGAGGGCCTCCCGGGCCAGAACTCCGAGCAGGGAGGGGAGCATGAACGCGATGTCGAGGCCGGGCAGCCCGGCGAGTGTGTGCGGCTGTTCCCGGTGACCGGTTCCGGCCATGACGAGGGTCGCTCCGGCGGCAAGGGCGGTGCTGGTCTCCAGTACGGAGGCGTCGAAGCTGAAGGAGGAGAACTGGAGCATGCCCTTGCCGGGGGCCGCGCCGGTGAGGGGGCCGAAGCCGGTGGCCAGATTGGCCAGTGAGCCGTGGGTGACCGCGACGCCCTTGGGGGTGCCGGTGGACCCGGAGGTGTAGATGACGTATGCCAGGGCCGCGGGGTCGACGGCGGCCGGAACGTCGTCCGCGGTCGGCTGCCCGGGGCCGGCCGGGTCGTCGAGCCAGACCACGGGGGTGCCGTCGAGGGCGTCGCCGAGGCTCTCGGCTTCGCCGCGCACGGCGAGGGTCAGCCGTACGCCGCTGTCGGCGAGCATGAAGGCGATACGGTCGGCGGGGAGCCGGGCGTCGATGGGCAGATAGGCCGCCCCGGCCTGCCAGACCGCCATCATCGCGGTGATCATCCGGGCGTCGCGGGGCAGGCAGAGGGCGACGACCGATTCGGCGCCGATACCGAGGGCGCGCAGTCGACCGGCGAGCCGGCCCGCTTCCGTGTCGAGTTCGCGGTAGGTCGTGCGCACGCCGTCGGCGACGACGGCCGCGTTGTCCGGTGAGGCGTCGGCGTGCCGCCGGAAGAGGTCGACGATCGTCGCGTTCCCGGTGGGGCGCGCGGTGTCGTTCCACTGGTCGAGGATCCGGGCGCGTTCGTCGGCACCGAGGACGTCGATACCGGTCAGGGGAGTTTCGGGGCCGGCCGTGAGTGCGGTGACGGCGGCCTCGGTTGCGGTGCGGAGCAGTTGTCCGACGCGGTCGGGGTCGATGGGGCCGACGGCTTGGACGGTGATGCTCATCCCGGCGCCGCCGAGGTCGTTGACCGAGACGGCGAGGGGGTAGTTGGTGCGTTCCCTGGAGTAGACGCTGCGGATGCCGTCGACGGGCCGCTGTTCCTCCTGTGCGGCTGCCTGTCGGGTATCCGGGGCGGCCCCGGTTCCGGCATCCGGTCCGGCTTGCGGCTGCGTGCCGATGTAGCGGTAGTTGAAGAGGGCGGTGAAGAGGGGGACGTCGCCCGGGAGTCCGCTGGCGCGCTGGGCCACGGCGAGCGGGGCGTGCTCGTGTTCGAGGAGTTCCGCCAGTTGGGTCCGCATGCGGCCGACGGCGGTCCGCAGTCCGTCGCGGTCCGTCCGGACCCGGACCGGAAGGGTGTTGATGAACGGTCCGAGCACGCGGTCGGAGCCCTCTCCGGCATTCATACGGCCGAAGAGGACGGTGCCGAAGACGACGTCGTCCCGGCCGGAGAGAGCGGCCAGGACCCTGCCCCACACCACGTGGAGCACGGTGGCGGGGCTGACTCCGAGGTCGCGAGCGGTGTGCCGCAGCCGGGTGACCACGTCGTCGGGTACCGGTGTCACGGCGGTCGCGGTGTCGGAGCCGTCGCCGCGGACGTCGGTGACACCGAGCGGTGCGGTGGTCTCGGTGACATCGCCGAGCAGTCCGGTGAAGAACCGTTCGTGCTCGGCCCTGGGGACCCTCCGGGTCTGGGCGACGAAGTCCCGGAACGGCAGCGGTGGTGCGAGCCGGTCGGCTTCGCCGGAGAGTACGGCGCGCAGTTCGCGCAGGAGGACGTCCATGCCCATGTGGTCCTGGACCATGTGGTGCATCCGTACCACGCCCAGGAACCGGTCCGGTGCCACCTGTGCCGTGTGGAGGTCCATCAGGGGGGCGCGCCGGAGGTCCATGGCGGTTCCGGCGGCGGCCACCAGGGCGTCGACCAGGGTGTCCACCGCAGCCGTGCCCGGTGCGCCGTCGCCCTGGGCCTCGTCCGGGGCGTCCCCGTCGCGGCTGGTGCCGGGGCTGGTGCCGGTGCCGGTATCGAGGCCGGTGTCGGTATCGAGGACGGTGTCGGTATCGAGGACGGTGTCGAGGGTGTGTTCGACTACGGGCAGTTCGGCGCGGCGCCAGACGACCTGGGCGGGTTCGGCGAGTCCCTGCCAGACGACCGCGGTGCGGTAGATGTCGTGGCGGGCGACGACCCGGCGCAGGGCCTCGGTGAAAGAGTCGAGCCGGGTCCGGGAGTCGAACTCGACGGCGCGGAGGGTGACGTAGGCGTCCGCCGTGGTGTCCGCCAGCAGATGGTGGAAGAGCATGCCCTCCTGGAGAGGGGCCAGCGGGTAGACATCGGCGACATTGGGCGCGCCGCCGTCGACGGTCGCGACGATGCGGTCGATCTCGGCCTGGTCGAGATCGATGAGCGGCAGCATGCCGGGGGTGATGTGCGGGGCGTCGGCGGGGATGGCGTTCTCGGGTACGTCCGCGGGGGCGGCCGCGGCGGCGCGGGCGAGCCCGGCGGGCGTGGGCGCTTCGAACAGGGTACGGATGGAGACCGGGACATTGCGGGCGCGCAGCCGCTCGACGACGGAGACCACCAGCAGGGAGTGTCCGCCGAGCCGGAAGAAGTTGTCGTCCACACCGACCGTTTCCAGGCCGAGGACTTCCGCGAAGACGGCGCACAGGATCTCTTCCTGTACGGTCTCCGGGCCACGGCCGCCGCCCGCCGCGGCGGAGTAGTCGGGGACGGGCAGTGCCTTGCGGTCGAGCTTTCCGTTGACCGTCAGGGGCAGTGCGGGCAGGGTGACGACGGCCGCGGGCACCATGTAGTCGGGCAGGTGCCGGGCGACGTGCTCGGTCAGCAGGCCGGGGTCGGGGTCCGGTGCGGTGCCGGGTGTCGTCGTGGTGGTTTCGCCGTCCTCCGCGTGACCGCCGTCGTTTCCGGTCTCGCTGCCGGTGCCGGGGTCGGTGCCGGGACCCGATGCGGCCGGGGCGGCACGTTCGGGGACGACGTAGGCCACCAGCCGCCGGTCGCCCGGGGTGTCCTCGCGGGCGACGACCGCTGCCTGGCGCACGGCGGGGTGGGTGAGGAGAGCGGCCTCGACCTCGCCCGGTTCGATCCGGAAGCCGCGGATCTTGACCTGCTCGTCGGAGCGGCCGAGGAAGAGCAGCCGGCCGTCCGCTGTCCATTTCACCAGGTCGCCGGTGCGGTACATGCGCTCGCCGGGCGGGCCGAAGGGGCAGGCGGTGAAGCGTTCGCCGGTCAGTCCGGGCCGGGCCACATAGCCGCGGGCGACGCCGGATCCGGCGATGTACAGCTCCCCGGGTACACCGGCCGGGACGGGGTTGAGCGCCGTGTCCAGGACATGGACGCGGGTATTGGCGACGGGGGTGCCGATGACCGGTTCGCCGCCGGGGGCCAGGGGCGCCGACATGGACGCGCAGACGGTGATCTCCGTCGGGCCGTAGGCGTTGATCAGCTCGCGGCCGGGCGCCCAGCGGTCGACGAGTGCGCCGTCCATGGCTTCGCCCGCGGACACCAGCGTGGTCACGGAGTCCAGGTCGCCGTCGCCGAGGGCGCCCAGGACGACGGGCGGCAGGGTGGCGTGGGTGACCGCGTGGCGGGCAACGACCTCGGCGAGCCCCTGGCCGGGGACCAGTTCGGCGGCCGGGGCGACGACCAGTGCGGCGCCCGAGCCGAGGGCCATGAGGACTTCCCAGGTCGCCGCGTCGAATCCGGTGGAGGCGAACTGGAGGACGCGGGATCCGGGTCCGGTGGCGAGCCGCTCGCGCTGGGCGGCGGCCAGGTTGACCGCGCCCGCGTGGGTCAGGGCGACACCCTTGGGGGTGCCGGTGGAGCCCGAGGTGTAGATGACGTACGCGAGTCCCGCGGGGTCGACGGTGGTGGCGGGCGGGGTGCCGGGGAGGGCCGCGACGGCGTCCCGGGTGCCGGGTTCGTTCAGGACGATCACCGGGACGGCCCCGAACGCACCGGCCCGGTCGGCGGTGTGCTCGGTGTCCGCGAGCACCAGGTGCGCGCCGCTGTCGGAGATCATGAACGCGATGCGTTCGGCGGGGTGCCGGGAGTCGAGCGGCAGATAGGCGGCGCCGGCCTTCCAGACGCCCAGCAGGGCGGTGACGAGGCCCGCGCCGCGCGGCAGGCAGAGGCCGACGACGGTTTCGGGGCCCGCTCCGGCGCCGATGAGGAGGTGGGCGATCCGGTTCGCCCGCGCGTCCAGTTCGCGGTAGGTGAGTTCGACACCGTCGCCGCGAACCGCCACGGCGTCCGGGGTGGCGGCGGTCTGCCGGTCGAACAGGGCCACCGCGGTGGGTGCGTCGACCGGGGCGGCCGTCGCGTTCCAGGTGTCGAGGAGGAGGTCGCGTTCACCGGCGCCGAGGAGTTCAACGGCCGCCAGGCGTACGCCCGGGTCGGCGGTAACCTGGTCGAGGACCCGCAGCCACCGTCCGGCGAGGGCTTCGACGGTGTCCCGGTCGAAGAGGTCGTCCGATCCGGTGAAGGAGCCGCGCAGTCCGGCGGGCTCGCCGCCGGTGCCGAAGAGTTCGCCGACGACGACGTCGAGGTCGAACTTGACGGGGACGGTCGTGGGCTCGGCCGCGCCGCGCGTGCCGCCGGCCGCCCGGACGTCGGAGAGTTCGAGGCCGGACCGCCGGGTGGTTTGGGCGGTCAGGGAGACCTGGAAGAGCGGGTTGCGGCTGAGGGACCGGGTCGGGGCCAGCTCCTCGACGAGCTTCTCGAACGGCACGTCCTGGTGCTCCAGCGCCCCGAGACCCGTCTCGCGCACCCGTCGCAGCACCTGCCGGAACTCCGGGTCGCCGGAGAGGTCGGTGCGGATGACGAGGGTGTTGACGAAGAAGCCGACCAGATCGTTCATCGCTTCGTCGGTACGGCCCGCGACGACGGTGCCGACTGGGATGTCGGTGCCCGAGCCGAGCCGGGACAGGGTGACCGCGAGTGCGGCCTGGAGGACCATGAACGGGGTGGCGCCCTCGGCGCGGGCGAGGCGCACCACCCGGCCGTGCACATCGGCGGGGATACGCAGGGGGACGCGGTGCCCGCGGTGTCCGGCGACGGCGGGACGGGGCCGGTCGGCGGGCAGGGGCAGTTCCTCGGGGGCGCCGTCGAGCGCCCGCCGCCAGTAGTCGACCTGTACCGACAGCAGGCTCTCCGGGTCGGAGGACTCGCCCAGGACCTGCCGCTGCCAGAGGGTGTAGTCGGCGTACTGGACAGGCAGGGGCGGCCAGTCGGGGGCCTCGCCCCGCCGCCGTGCCTCGTACGCCGTCGATACGTCGCGGGCGAGCGGGCCCATGGACCAGCCGTCACCGGCGATGTGGTGGACGAGCAGGACCAGCAGGTTCTCTGCCGGGGCGAGGTCCTGCTCGCCCGGTCCGCGGTCCGGCTCCGTCCGCCCGTGATCCGGCTCCCCCTGTCGTCCCGGGTCCGGCTCGCCCGGCTGCGGTTCGGTCAGGAACAGCCAGGCCCGGATCGGCACTCCGGACGCCAGGTCGAAGGTGTACCAGGCGGCTTCCTCCGCCGCCGCGGCCAGGTCGTCCGGTGCGACCCGGCGCACCGTCAGCTCCCAGTCGAGCTCCTCCGGCGGCAGGATGTGCTGGTACGGCTCACCGTCCGCGACCCGGAACAGGGTGCGCAGCGACTCGTGGCGCCCGATGACGTCCCGGAGTGCCGCGTTCAGCGCCCCGGTGTCCAGGTCGCCGGTGAGCGTGACCACCAGGGGGAGGTTGTAGGTGGGGCTCGGGCCCTCCAGCTGACCGAGGAACCACAGCCGCCGCTGCGCGAACGACAACGGAATCATCACTGATTCTCCTTACGCATCGGACGTAGGGCCGGTCGAGCCGATTTCCGGTGGCCGAGCCGGGCGGCGAGGGCCGCGGGGGTCGCCGCCTCGAAGAGGGTGCGGATCTTCACTTCCACTCCGAGCACGGCCCGGATGCGGGAGAGGAGTCTGATGGCGAGCAGGGAGTGCCCGCCGAGGTCGAAGAAGCTGTCGTCGACCTGTACCGAGGGCAACTCCAGTACCTCGGCGAAGAGTTCACAGAGGGCCGTCTCCCGTTCGTCCGCCGGTTTGCGCGGGTCCGTCGCGGCCGCTGTCCGGCCGGGGGCGGGGAGGGCGTTGCGGTCGAGCTTCCCGGCCGCGGTCAGCGGCAGTTCGGGGAGGAGGACGACGGCGGAGGGGACCATGTAGTCGGGCAGGAGTCCGGCGAGGTAGCGGCGGAGGCCGTCGTCACCGGTGGTGATGGTGGCGGCCGGGCTCGCCTGGGCGGGGTTCGCCTCGGCGGGGGTGGTGGGGTCCGGTCCGGCGGTGGCGGGGTCGGGTCCGGCAGGTTTCACGGCCGTTCCACCGGTGGCGGGGTCCGGTCCGGCGGGGACGACATAGGCGACCAGCCTCGGGGACCCCGGGGTGTCCTCCCGCGCGATCACCGCGGCGCGGCCAACACCCGGATGGGTCAGCAGTGCCGCCTCGACCTCCCCCGGTTCGATGCGGAAGCCCCGTACCTTGACCTGGTCGTCCGCGCGGCCCACGAACACGAGCCGACCGTCGTGCGTCCACCTCGCCAGGTCCCCGGTGCGGTACATCCGCTCGCCGCCGGGGCCGTACGGGCAGGCCACGAAGCGTTCCGCGGTCGTCCCGGGCCGGCCCACATAGCCCCGGGCGACCTGGGCACCGGCGGCGTACAGTTCGCCGACGACACCGACCGGGGCCGGGGCGAGGGCGTCGTCGAGGACGTACACCCGGGTCCCGTCGAGCGGGGTGCCGATGGGGACCGTACCGGTGCCGGGGCTTCCGGTCAGCTCGGCGGTGGTGATGCCGACCGTGGTCTCCGTGGGCCCGTAATGGTTGTGGATCCGCAGGCCGTCGGCGGTCGCGGTGAGCTGTGCCACCCAGGCGGCGGGGGCGGCCTCGCCGCCCAGGACCAGGGACCGGGCCGGCAGGACGCGTGACGCCTCGGTTCCGGCGGCGAGGGCGGCCAGATGCGAGGGGACCGCCTTCACGGCGTCGATGCGGTGCTCGTCGAGGTAGGCGGCGACCGCTTCGGGGTCGGTGACCGCCGCTTCGTCCAGGATGTGCAGGCGGCCTCCGGTGGCCAGGCTGACGAAGACGACCGTGTTGCCGAGGTCCGTGACCTGGGGTTGCAGCAGCGCGTACCGCGTCTCCGGGGCGGACCAGTCGAGCCGGCCGGAGACGGAGGCCACATAGCGGGCGAGTCCGCCGTGGGTGACGGCGACTCCCTTGGGCACGCCCGTGGAGCCGGAGGTGTAGATCACGTACGCGAGCTCCGCGGGATGCGGTGTGCGGAGCGGCGCGGTGGCGGAGTCTCCGGCCGTTCCGGGGCCGTCGGGGCCGGTAGGGCCGTCGGGACTGCCGGGGCTGTCGGGGCCGTCGGGGCTGTCGGGGCCGTCGGGGCTGTCGGTGAACGGCTCGATGGTGACGCCGTCGAATGCCCCGGCCGGATGGCCGGCGCCGGTTCCGTCCGTCAGGACCAGCCGGGTGCCGCTGTCGGCGAGCATGAAGGCGATACGGTCGGCCGGGAGGCGGGTGTCGACCGGCAGATAGGCCGCCCCCGCCTTCCAGACGGCGAGGATCGCGGCGATGGTCCGTACGCCCCGCGGCAGGCAGAGGCCGACGACGGTCCCCGGTCCGGCCCCGAGGGCGGTCAGCCGGTGGGCGAGGCGGTCGGTCTCCGTGTCGAGCCGCGCGTACGACAGTTCCGTACCGTCGGCGACGACGGCGATGCTGCCGGGCACGGCCGCCGCCCGGTCGCGGATCGCCTCCACGACGGT
Organism: Streptomyces sp. NPDC003691; assembly: GCF_053981115.1. NCBI lineage: Bacteria > Bacillati > Actinomycetota > Actinomycetes > Kitasatosporales > Streptomycetaceae > Streptomyces > Streptomyces sp. NPDC003691. The sequence continues at coordinate 8,979 of NZ_JBSFNQ010000138.1, forward strand.
GCGGACCGGGAGCGGCGCGGTCGTCTTCCCGGCCCAGGTCCCGAGGACCGTGTCACGCTCGTCGTCGCCCATGACGTCCACGCGGCCGACCGGCACCCCGGGCCGGGCCGTGACGGATTCCAGGACGCGCAGGAAGCGTCCGGCCATCCGGCCCGCTGTCGGCGCGTCGAACAGATCGGCCGTGACGGTCACGGTTCCGCGCAGTCCGGCGGGCCGCCCCTGCTCGTCGAAGACCTCCCCGACGGATACGAAGAAGTCGTACCGGCCCGGTGCGGTGGCGGAGTCCTCGGGCCCGAGCCCTCCACCGCCGCCGGTGCGCAGCCCCGGCAGGTCCAGTGCGGTCCGCTCGGTGTTCTGGAGCGTCAGCATAGTCTGGAAGAGCGGGTGCCGTCCCAGTGCCCGGGCGGGCGCGAGTTCCTCGACGAGCTTCTCGAACGGTACGTCCTGGTGCGCGAGGGCGCCCAGGCTCGCGTTCCTGACCCGGCCGAGTACCTGCCGGAAGTCCGGTTCGCCGGAGAGATCGGTGCGGATGACGAGGGTGTTGAGGAAGAACCCGACGAGGTTGTCGAGCGCGTCGTCGGTGCGGCCCGCGACGGGTGAGCCGATGGGGATGTCGTGACCGGCCCCGAGCCGGGACAGGGTCACCGCCAGCGCCGCCTGGAGCACCATGAACGCCGTCACACCCTCGGCCCGCGCCAGCTCCGCCAGCCTCCGGTGGACCGCGGCCGGGACTTCGAGAGGCACCCGATGGGCACGGTGGCCGGCCACCGCGGGGCGCGGCCGGTCGGTGGGCAGCGCCAGCTCCTCCGGCGCCCCGGCGAGGGTCCGCCGCCAGTACTCCACCTGGGCGTTGAGCAGGCTGGCGGGGTCGGTTTCGGCGCCGAGTACGTCCCGCTGCCAGAGGGTGTAGTCGGCGTACTGGACCGGCAGCGGCTCCCAGTCCGGGGCCCGTCCGGCGAGGCGCGCCTCGTAGGCCGCCGACACGTCGCGGGCGAGGGGTGCCATCGACCAGCCGTCGGACGCGATGTGGTGGACGAGGACGACGAGTACGCGTTCGGGGCTGTCGTCACCGCCCATGGTGGTGTCGGCAGTGTCGGTGGGGTCTGTGGTGCCGGTGGCTTCTGTGGTGAACAGCCAGGCGCGGACCGGGATCTCTGCCGACAGGTCGAAGACATGGCCTGAGGCCAGCCGTACCGCCTCGGACAGCTCCCCCGCACCCACCCTGCCGACATCCAGACCCCAGTCCAGCTCCTCCGGATCCAGCACCTGCTGATACGGCTCCCCCTCCACCACCGGGAACACCGTCCGCAACGACTCATGCCGCCCGATCACATCCCGCAACGCCGCATCCAGCGCCACCACATCCACATCACCACGCAAACGCACCGGCACCGGCAAGTTGTACGTCGCACTCGGCCCCTCCAACTGACCCAGGAACCAGAGCCTCCGCTGAGCGAAGGAGAGGGGGATCCGCTCCGGCCGCGCTCCCGCCCGGAGCGCCGTACGCGCCCGGCTCGCGGCATCGCTCAGCTGCGCGGCCAGGCCCGCCGGGGAAGGCGTCTCGAAGAGGGTGCGCAGGGAGAGTTCGACTCCGAGGACGGTACGGATCCGGGAGGCGAGCCGTACGGCGAGGAGCGAGTGACCGCCGAGGTCGAAGAACCCGTCGTCCACACCGACCGACTCCAGGCCGAGGACATCGGCGAAGGCGGCACAGAGCAGCTCCTCCTGGACGGTGGCGGGCGCCCGGCCCTCGCCCGAGGCGTACTCGGGGGCGGGCAGCGCCTTCCGGTCCAGCTTCCCGTTCGACGTCAGCGGGAGTTCCGCGAGGGGCACCACCGCGGCGGGCACCATGTACGAGGGCAGCCAGCGTGCCGCGTACTCGCGCAGTCCGGTCACCGCACCGGCCGCCGGGTCCCCCGTCTCGGCTGCCGTACTGGCCGCCGGGTCCGCGGTGCCGCCCTCCGGGTCGCGGGGGACGACGTAGGCCACCAGGCGCCGGTCGCCGGAGACGTCCTCCCGTACGACCACCGCCGCCCGGGCCACTCCGGGATGCCTCAGCAGGGCGGCTTCGACCTCCCCGGTTTCGATCCGGTAGCCGCGGATCTTCACCTGCTCGTCGACACGGCCGAGGAACACCAGCTCACCGTCGGCGTTCCACTTCACCAGGTCGCCGGTGCGGTACATCCGCTCGCCGCCCGCACCGAACGGGCAGGCGACGAAACGCTGCCCGGTCAGCGCCGGCCGGCCGAGGTATCCGCGGGCCAGTCCCTGGCCCGCGATGTACAGCTCACCGGACACACCCACGGGGACGGGGGCGAGCGCCTCGTCCAGTACGAAGACCCGGGTATTGGCGATCGGCCGGCCGATCGGCGGGACAGCGGTGTTCCAGGCGCCGACCCGGGCCGCGGTCGACCAGACCGTGGTCTCGGTCGGGCCGTACACATTGAGGACTTCGCCCCGCTCACCGGCCGAGCGGACGAGTGCCGCCGCCAGTTCGGCGGGCAGTGCCTCGCCGCCGACCAGCGCGCGCACTCCGGGCAGCTCGACCTCACCGCCCGCCAGCACCGACTGCCACAGGCTGGGTGTGGCCTGGACGACGCTCACCCCGGTCTCCCGCACCAGCCGGACGAGGGCCGCCGGGTCATGGACGAGGTCCTTGCCCGCCAGTACGACGGTGGCACCCCGTACGAGCGGCAGGAAGAGTTCGAGGCCGGCGATGTCGAATCCGACCGTGGTCACCGCCAGCATCCGGTCGCCGGGGCCGACACCGGTCCGGTCGGCCATCCCGGCCAGCAGATTGGTCAGTGCTTCGCGAGGGACGACCACGCCCTTGGGGCGTCCGGTGGAACCGGATGTGAAGATCACATACATCGGATGCGCGCCGGCCCGGCCCGCGGAGCCTGCCGCGGGGGCCGTACGGGCGGCGATCGCCGCGGCGGTGTCCGGATCGTCCAGGACGACGCGTGCTCCGGTGAACGGCACCGTGTCCGCGAGCGCCGTCGTCGTCACCACGGCGACCGGCGCCGCTTCGGTGAGCATGTACGCGAGCCGCTCGGCGGGATAGTCCGTGTCGACGGGCAGGTACGCGGCGCCGGACTTGGCCACGGCGAGGAGAGCCACCAGCAGCTCGGGCGTCCGGGGCAGAGCCACGGCGACGAATCGTTCCGGCCCGGCGCCGAGCTCCGTGAGCCGGTGCGCCAGCCGGTCGGCCCGGGTGTTCAGCTCGCGGTACGTGAGCTGCGCCGGCTCGGCTCCGGCCGCTCCACCCGCGAGGACCGCGGGCATATCGGGCGTGGTCGCCGCCCAGTGCTCGAAGGACTGCACGACGTCCCGGCCGGGCAGGACGACGGCGGTGTCGTTCCACCCGTGGACCAGCAGCTCCCGCTCCGCCGTCTCCAGTACACCCACGGCGTGCAGCGGAACATCGGGAGCGGTGAGCACACTGTCCAGCACACGGGTGAACCGGGCGACGATCCCGGCCACGGTCTCCGGCTCGAACAGATCGGCCGATCCGTTCACCGAACCGCGCAGTCCGGCCGGGCGGCCCCGGTCGTCGAAGTTCTCCGCCAGGGTCACATCCAGATCGAACCGTGCCGCCGACTCGGCCGCCGCGGGTGCTCCGGTCCCGTAGGCCGGTGTACCCGGCCGGGCCGTACTGGTGGCATCAGCTGCGGCTGTGTGCGGGGACGTGTCCGCGGCGGAGAGCCGGAAGGCCGTCCGTTCCGTGTTCTGGAGCGTCAGCATCGTCTGGAAGACCGGGTGCCGGGAGAGCGAACGCTCGGGTGCCAGCTCCTCCACCAGCCGTTCGAACGGGATGTCCTGATGGGCGAAGGCGTCCAGGCCGGCGCGCCGGACCCGGGCCAGTACCTCCCGGAAGTCCGGGTGTACGTCCGCTCGGCGAGCACACCCTCGCGCTCGTTGAGTACCTCGTAGAGGATCATGACGCCCTGGTTGGGCAGTCCGACCTCGTACGCGTCC
>NZ_JBSFNQ010000139.1:0-12715 GCF_053981115.1 Streptomyces sp. NPDC003691
ACCGTCGACACGGCCTGCTCGTCGTCGCTGGTCGCCCTGCACTACGCGGCCCAGTCGCTGCGCCAGGGCGAATGCTCCATGGCCCTCGTCGGCGGCGTCAGCGTGATGGCCGGACCGGGCGTCTTCGTCGAGTTCTCGCGGCAGCGCGGGCTCGCGTCCGACGGCCGGGTGAAGGCCTTCGCGGCCGCCGCCGACGGTACGGGCTGGGGCGAGGGCGTCGGCATGCTGCTCGTGGAGAAGCTGTCCGATGCCCGCCGCAACGGCCACCAGGTCCTGGCGGTCGTCCGCGGCAGCGCGGTGAACCAGGACGGTGCGTCGAACGGTCTGACCGCGCCGAACGGGCCGTCCCAGCAGCGGGTGATCCGCCAGGCCCTGGCCTCGGCCGGACTGTCCACCGCCGATGTGGACGTCGTCGAGGCACACGGCACCGGCACCACCCTCGGCGACCCGATCGAGGCCCAGGCGCTCCTCGCGACCTACGGCCAGGGCCGCCCGTCCGGCGAGCCGCTCTGGCTGGGCTCGGTGAAGTCCAACATCGGCCACACGCAGGCCGCGGCCGGTGTCGCCGGGGTCATCAAGATGGTCATGGCCATGCGTGAAGGCGTGATGCCGAGGACCCTGCACGTCGACGAGCCCACCCCGCACGTCGACTGGTCCACCGGTGAGGTCCGGCTGCTGACCGAGACCCGGGCCTGGGCGTCCGAAGGCCCCCGCCGGGCGGCGGTCTCCGCCTTCGGCGTGAGCGGTACGAACGCCCACGCGGTCCTGGAGCAGGCCCCCGCCGACGAGCCGGAGCAGCCGGAGCGGCCGCGGGACGACACGGCACGGGCCCTCACGGCCGTACCCGTCCTCGTCTCCGGCCATGACGCCACCGCCCTGCGGGCCCAGGCCACCCGGCTCCGGACCCACCTCGACACCCCCGCCGCCACCGGCCGGAGCCTTGCCGACCTGGCGTTCTCCGCGGCCACCGGCCGGGCCGTACTCGACCACCGCGCCGTGGTGGTCGCCGCCGACCGCGCCGAACTCGCGGCCGGACTCGAAGCGCTCGCCGAAGGCCGTTCCGCGGCCGGGGTCGTGAGCGGTACGGCCGAAGCCGGCCGGCGTACGGCGTTCCTGTTCAGCGGACAGGGCAGCCAGCGCCTCGGCATGGGCCGGGAGCTGTACGACGCGTTCCCCGTGTACGCCGACGCGTTCGACGCCGTCTGCGCATATCTGGACGCCGAACTGGAGCGCCCGCTCGCCGACGTCGTCTTCGGCGAGGACGCCGGACTGCTGAACCGTACGGTGTACACCCAGGCCGCGCTGTTCGCCGTCGAGGTCGCGCTCTACCGCCTCGTCGAGTCGTGGGGCGTCCGCCCCGGCCATCTCGCCGGGCACTCCGTGGGCGAGATCGCGGCCGCGCATGCGGCCGGGGTGCTGTCCCTGGCGGACGCCTGCACCCTGGTCGCGGCCCGCGGCAGGCTGATGGAAGCCCTGCCCGAGGGCGGCGCGATGGTCGCCGTCGAGGCCTCGGAAGAGGACGTACGCCCGCTCCTGCTCGACGGAGTCGACATCGCCGCCGTCAACGGGCCCCGCGCGGTGGTCCTCTCCGGCGACGAGGACACCGTCCTGGTCGTCGCCGAGCGGTGGAAGAACAAGCGGCTGAAGGTCAGCCACGCCTTCCACTCGCACCTCATGGACCCGATGCTGGCCGAGTTCCGCACGGTCGCCGAGAAGCTCTCGTACGAGCCCGCCCGGGTCCCGGTCGCCGGCCAGCCCGCCCGGGTCGACGCCGAGTACTGGGTGAACCATGTCCGGGACGCGGTCCGCTTCCACGACGCCCTGGAGCAGCTCCGTACCGAAGGCGTCACGACGTTCCTGGAGATCGGCCCCGACGGCATCCTCGCCGCCCTGGCCGACGGCGGCGTACCCCTGCTGCGCCGCAACCGCCCGGAGACGGAGTCCGCGCTCACCGCGCTGGCCCGCCTCCACACCACCGGCACCCCCGTCGACTGGGCCGCCCTGTTCGCGGGCACCGGCGCCCACCGCACCGACCTGCCCACCTACGCCTTCCAGGGCGAGCGCTACTGGCTCACCGCGGGACCGGCACCCGCCGCGGACAGCGGGGACGGGCACTTCTGGGACACCGTCGACCGCGGGGATATCGCCTCCCTCGCGGAGGTCCTGGACATCGAGCAGAACGCGCCGCTCAGCGCTGTCCTGCCCGCCCTCGCCGGCTGGCACCGCAAGCGCGGCGCGCACACCACCGCCGACTCCTGGCGCTACCAGATCGACTGGACGCCCCTGGCCGACACGGACGTCCCGGTCCTGCCCGGCGTCTGGCTGGTCGCCGGCGCGGACGACACCGCGGCCGCGCTCACCGAGGCCCTCACCGGCCGGGGCGCCACCGTGGTCGCCCTGGAGACCACCGACACCGACCGGGTCCAGCTCACCGAGAGGATCGTCAAGGCCCTGGCCGGACTGCCCGCCCCCAGCGGTGTGCTGTCGACCCTCGCCCTGGACGAGCGGGAACACCCCCTGGGCTCCGCCGGGTTCGCCGCCACCACCACCCTCACCCAGGCCCTCGGCGACGCCGCGGTCGACGCCCCGCTGTGGCTGCTGACCTCCGGCGCCGTCGCCACCGGCCGCGCCGACCGGCCCGTCAGCCCCGCCCAGGCCCTCGCCTGGGGCTTCGGCCGGGTCGTCGGCCTGGAGCACCCGAGGCGCTGGGGCGGTCTGATCGACCTGCCCGCCGCGCCCGACGAGCGCACCTGGCACCGGGTCCTCGCGGCCGTCACCCGTGACGACCACGAGAACGAGATCGCGCTCCGGCCGTCGGGCGGCTTCGCCCGCAGGCTGGTCCACGCGCCCGGCGACGAACCGCGCCGCCGCTGGACCCCGCGCGGAACCGTCCTGGTCACCGGCGGCACCGGCGCCCTCGGCTCCCGGGTCGCCCGCTGGCTGATCGAAGGCGGCGCCGAACGCGTCGTCCTCACCAGCCGCCGCGGCGCGGACGCGCCGGGCGCGGCCGGGCTGCTGGCCGACCTCGGACCGGCGGCCTCCGTCGCGGCCTGCGATATGACCGACCGGGACGCCGTCGCCGCCCTGCTGGACTCGCTGCCCGGACTGACCGCGGTCGTCCACGCTGCGGGCGCGGGACAGGCGGCCCCGCTCGCCGACACCACGCCCGCCGATATCGCGGCGGTCCTCGCCGCCAAGGTCACCGGCGCCGCGCTCCTCGACGAACTCCTCGGGGAGCGGGAGCGGGAACAGGGCCGGGAACTGGACGCGTTCGTGCTGTTCTCGTCCATCGCCGGAGTGTGGGGCAGCGGCGGACAGTCCGCGTACGCCGCGGCCAACGCCTACCTCGACGCGCTCGCCCAGCGCCGCCGCGCCGCCGGTCTCCCGGCGACCGCCGTGGCCTGGGGCCCGTGGGGCGAGGGCGGTATGGCCGACGCGGGCGCCGCCGAACTGGCCCGCCGCGGACTCCCGGTCATCGCGCCCGAGCTGGCGCTGACCGCACTCCAGCGGGCGCTGGACCGCGGCGACACCACGGTCACCGTCGCCGACGTCGACTGGGCCCGCTTCGCCCCCGCCTACACCGCCGCCCGGCCGCGGCCGCTCCTCGACGAGGTCGCGCCCCCGGCCGCCGCACCGGAACCGGAGACGGCGGGCGGCGCGGACGCCCTGCGGGAGCGGATCGCCGGACTGTCCGACGTCGAGCGCGGCCGGGAACTGCTGGACCTGGTCCGCACCGAAGCGGCGGCCGTACTCGGCCACGACTCGGCGGACCGGGTCGAACCGGGCCGCGGCTTCCTGGAGTCGGGCTTCGACTCGCTGACCGCCGTCGAGCTGCGGAACCGGCTCGGCACGGCCACCGGGCTGAAGCTGCCCACCACGCTCGTCTTCGACTGCCCTACACCCACCGAGCTGTCCCGCTTCCTCCAGGCCGAACTGGTCCCGGACACCGGGGCGGTGGTCGCCGGGGAAGTCGACCGGCTCGCCGCGGCGATGGCCGCGGCGACCGACGAGGAGCGGGCCGGGACCGTCGACAGGCTGCGGAGGCTGCTCGTGCAGTGGGGCGACGAGACGACCACGGACCGGAAGATCGAGGACGCCTCGGCGGACGACATCTTCGACATCATCCACAACGAGTTCGGAAAGACACAGTGACGCGAGTCGGGGGAGCTGGCACAGGTGGCAGAGGTGACGGAGCGGTGAAGAACGAAGAGAAGCTGCTCGACCATCTCAAGTGGATGACCGTCGAGCTTCGGCAGGCACGGCAGCGCGTCGCCGAACTGGAGGACAAGGAGCACGACCCGATCGCGGTCGTCGGCATGAGCTGCCGCTACCCCGGTGGCGTCCGCTCGCCCGAGGACCTGTGGCGGCTCGTCGCCGACGGCACCGACGCGATCGGCGGTTTCCCCGCCGACCGGGGCTGGGACACCGAGGACCTGTTCGGCGCCGAGCACGGGACCGCGGGCAGGAGCCACACCCGGGAAGGGGGCTTCCTCCAGGAGGTCGCCGACTTCGACGCGGCCCTCTTCGGGATCTCCCCGCGCGAGGCCCTCGCCATGGACCCCCAGCAGCGGCTGCTCCTGGAGACCACCTGGGAGGCGTTCGAACGCGGCGGAATCGCCCCCGACTCGCTGCGCGGCAGCCGCACCGGTGTCTTCGTCGGCACCAACAGCCAGGACTACGCCGCCCTGCTGGTGGCCTCCGGCGCGGGCCAGGAGGGCTATCTGGCGACCGGTAACGCCGCCAGCGTCATCTCCGGCCGGCTCTCCTACACCCTCGGTCTCGAAGGCCCCGCGGTCACCGTCGACACGGCCTGCTCGTCGTCGCTGGTGGCCCTGCACCTCGCCGTCCAGGCGCTCCGCAAGGGCGAGTGCGGACTCGCGCTCGCCGGCGGTGTGACCGTGATGTCGAGCCCCGGCGCGTTCCTGGAGTTCTCCCGCCAGGGCGCCCTGGCCGCCGACGGCCGCTGCAAGACCTTCGCCGCCGCGGCCGACGGCACCGGCTGGGGCGAAGGCGTCGGACTGCTCCTGCTGGAGCGGCTCTCCGACGCCCGCCGCAACGGCCACCCGGTCCTCGCCGTCGTCCGCGGCTCCGCCGTCAACCAGGACGGCGCCTCCAGCGGGCTGACCGCCCCCAACGGCCCCGCCCAGCAGCGGGTCATCCGCCAAGCCCTGGACGACGCCCGGCTCACCCCCGACCAGGTGGACGCCGTCGAGGCGCACGGCACCGGCACCGTACTCGGCGACCCCATCGAGGCACAGGCCCTGCTCACCGCCTACGGCCGGGGCCGCTCCGGGGACCGGCCGCTCTGGCTGGGCTCGGTGAAGTCGAACATCGGCCACACCCAGTCCGCTTCGGGTGTCGCCGGGGTCATCAAGATGGTCATGGCGATGCGGCACGGCGTGCTGCCCAGGACGCTCCATGTCGACACGCCCACCCCGCACGTCGACTGGACCGCCGGCGCCGTCGAACTGCTCACCGAGGCCCGGGACTGGACGGCGGACGGCCCGCGCCGGGCCGGTGTGTCGTCCTTCGGCATGAGCGGCACCAACGCCCACACCATCCTCGAAGAGGCCCCCGCGCCCTCCCCGGAAAACACCGACGGCACCGAAGGCATCGACGGCACGGGTGACGCCCCGGCGGCGACCCGCCCCGCGGGCCCCCTGCCGCTGCCGGTCTCGGCCCGTACCGCCCAGGCCCTCCGCGCCCAGGCCGCCCGGCTCGCCGACCACCTCGAAACCGGCCGGCCCGCCGTCGCCGACCTCGCGCACTCGCTCGCCACGGGCCGCGCGACGCTCGACCACCGGGCCGTGGTCGTCGCCGACGACCACACCACCCTCGCCGAGAGCCTGCGCGCCCTCGCCGACGGCCGCTCCGCCGCCCGCGTCGTCACCGGCACCCCCGCCCCCGGGCGGCTGGCGTTCCTGTTCAGCGGCCAGGGCAGCCAGCGACTGGGGACGGGCCGGGAGCTGTACGACACGTACCCCGTGTACGCGGAGGCGTTCGACGCCGTCTGCGCCCGCTTCGAACTCCCCGTCAAGGACGTCCTCTTCGGCGAGGAAGCGGCTGTTCTGGAGCGTACGGAGTACACCCAGGCCGCGCTGTTCGCGGTCGAGGTGGCGCTGTACCGGCTCGTCGAGTCGTGGGGCATCCGCCCCGACCGGCTCGCCGGGCATTCGGTGGGTGAGATCGCGGCCGCGCATGTCGCCGGGGTGCTGTCCCTGGCGGACGCGTGCACGCTGGTTGCCGCGCGCGGCCGGCTGATGGGCGCGCTGCCGGAGGGCGGCGCGATGGTCGCCGTCGAAGCCTCCGAGGAGGACGTACGCCCGCTCCTGACCGATGGTGTCGACATCGCCGCGGTCAACGGGCCGAAGGCAGTCGTCCTCTCCGGCGACGAGGACGCCGTACTCGCGCTCGCCTCGCGGTGGAAGAACAAGCGCCTCCGCGTCAGCCACGCCTTCCACTCGCACCGCATGGACCCGATGCTGGCCGAGTTCCGCACGGTCGCGGAATCCCTGTCGTACGAGCCCGCCCGGATCCCGGTCGCCGGTCAGCCCGAGCGGGTGGACGCCGAGTACTGGGTGAACCATGTCCGGAACGCCGTCCGCTTCCTCGACACCATGCGCCTCCTCGCGGACGCGGGCGTCACCACCTATCTGGAGATCGGCCCCGGCGGCGTCCTGACCGCCGCCGGACAGAACTGCGTGACCGAGGACGCCGCGTTCCTCCCCGCCCTCCGCACCGGCCGCCCCGAGACCGAGGCCCTCCAGCTCGCCGTCGCCGGACTCCACGTCCGCGGTACGTCCCCCGACTGGACCGCCGTTCTCGCCGGGACCGGCGCCCGCCGGATCGACCTGCCCACCTACGCCTTCCAGCGCGACCGCTACTGGCCCGACACGACCACCGTCCCCGACACCGGCCGGACCGGGACCGGCGGCGGCGCGGAGGACACCGACTTCTGGGACGCCGTCGAACGCGGCGACCTCGAACGGCTCACCCTCGGCCTCGACGGACACACCGCCGACGACCTCGCCCCCGCCCTGCCCGTACTCACCGCCTGGCGACGCCGGCGCCGCGAGGAGTCCGCCCTCGACTCCCTGCGCTACCGCACCACCTGGCAGCCGCTCGCCGCCCCGGCCACCGGCACGGATCCCGGCACCCTCGGCGGAACCTGGCTCATCGTCTCCGACCGGCCCTGCGAGCCGTACGCGGCGGCCCTCACCGCCCACGGCGCCCGGGTCGTCGTCACCGACGGAACCGGCCCCCTGCCGCAGCTCGGCGACCTCGCCGGAATCCTCTCCCTGCTGGCCCTCGACGACAGCGCCGACCCCACCCACCCGGTCCTGCCGCGCGGCCTCGCCGCCACCCTCGACCTGGTCCGCGCCGAACCCGCCGCCCCCGTCTGGACGGTGACCTCCGGAGCCGTGTCCATCGGCCGCTCCGACCCGCTGCGCGCCCCCGCGCAGACCGCGGCCTGGGGCTACGGCCGGGTCGTCGCCCTGGAACACCCGGAGCGCTGGGGCGGTCTGATCGACCTGCCAGAGAACCCCGACGACCGCGCCCTCACAGCCCTTGCCGCCGCCCTCACGGGCACCGAGGACCAGGTGGCCGTACGTGCCTCGGGCAGCTACGCCCGCCGCCTCGTCCGGGACCGCGACAGCGGCCCCGAGGAGCCCTGGACCCCGCGCGGCACCGTCCTGGTCACCGGCGGCACCGGCGCCCTCGGCACCGCCGTCACCCGCTGGCTGCTGGAGTCCGGCGCCGAACACGTCGTCCTGCTCAGCCGAAGCGGCGTTACGGCGGAGACCGACCCGAGGATCACCGCGGTCGCCTGCGATATGGCCGACCGCCCGGCCCTCGCCGCCGCGCTCGACGGCATCACCGGCCTGACCGCCGTCGTCCACGCCGCGGGCGTCGGCGACGCCGCCCCCGTCCAGGACACCGACGCCGCCCAGGCGGCCACCGTCTTCGCCGCCAAGGCGGGCGGCGCGGCCGCCCTCCACGAACTCCTCGGCGACCGCGACCTGGACGCCTTCGTCCTCTTCTCGTCCATCTCGGGTGTCTGGGGCAGCGGCGGCCTTGCCGCCTACTCCGCCGCCAACGCCTACCTCGACGGACTCGCGGAGCACCGCCGCGCCCACGGCCTGGCCGCCACCGCCCTCGCCTGGGGCCCCTGGGCCGAGGCCGGGATGGCCGCCGACACCGGCGCCGAAGCCGAACTCGCCCGCCGCGGGCTGCGCTCCCTGCCGCCCGCCCTGGCGATCGGCGCCCTCCAGCGCGCCGCCGTCGGCGACCGGGCCTGCCTGACGATCGCCGATGTCGACTGGGCCCGGTTCGCCCCGGCGTTCGCCGCCGCCCGGCCCAGCCCCCTCATCGGCGACCTGCCCGAGGTCCGGACCGCCCTCGCCGGCGAGACCGCGGCCGGGACCCCGGCCATGGACCGCTGGAACCTGCCGCGCGCCGAACTGGTCCTCAAACTCGAAGACCTGGTCCGCACCGAGGCCGCCGCGGTACTCGGCTTCGCCGGGGCCGAGGCGATCGAACCCGGCCGCGCCTTCCGCGACCTCGGCTTCGACTCGCTGACCGCGGTCGAGCTGCGGAACCGGCTCACCGAGGAGACCGGCCTCAAGCTCCCCGCCGCCCTCGTCTTCGACCACCCGACCGTCGCCGCCCTGACCGGACACCTGGTGGACCGGCTCGCGGGCGCGGAGACCGCCGACCCGGGCTCGGTGCTGCCTTCGGTGGTGTCGGTGGACGACGATCCGGTGGTGATTGTCGGTATGAGCTGCCGGTATCCGGGTGGTGTGGGTTCGCCTGAGGAGCTGTGGGATCTGGTTGTTTCGGGTGGGGATGCGGTGGGTGGTTTTCCGTCGGATCGTGGCTGGGATCTGGGGGCGTTGTTTGCGGGTGGTGGTTCGGGTACGTCGACGGCTCGTGGTGGTGGGTTCCTGGCGGGTGCGGGGGAGTTCGACCCGTTGTTCTTCGGTATTTCGCCGCGTGAGGCGTTGGCGATGGATCCGCAGCAGCGGTTGTTGCTGGAGGCTTCGTGGGAGGTGTTTGAGCGGGCGGGTATTGACCCGGTGTCGGTGCGTGGCAGTCGTACGGGTGTGTTCGTGGGTACGAATGGTGCGGATTACGGTGCGGTGCTGGTGAACTCGGCGGAGGCTGCCGAGGGGCATCTCGCGACGGGTAACGCGGCCAGTGTCGTTTCCGGCCGGCTGTCGTACACGTTCGGTCTCGAAGGCCCGGCGGTCACGGTCGACACGGCCTGCTCGTCGTCGCTGGTGGCGTTGCATCTGGCGGTGCAGGCGCTGCGTCAGGGTGAGTGCACGCTCGCGCTTGCGGGTGGTGTGACGGTGATGGCGACTCCTGGCACGTTTATCGAGTTCTCGCGGCAGCGGGGGCTTGCGGAGGACGGCCGGTGCAAGGCATTCGCGGCCGCAGCGGACGGCACCGGCTGGGGCGAAGGTGTGGGTGTGGTGCTCGTCGAGCGCCTCTCCGACGCGCGCCGCAACGGCCATCAGGTGCTCGCGGTCGTCCGCGGAAGCGCCGTGAACCAGGACGGTGCGTCCAACGGCCTCACCGCGCCCAATGGGCTGGCCCAGCAGCGGGTGATCCGCCAGGCGCTGGCGTCAGGTGGACTGACATCGGCGGATGTCGATGTGGTCGAGGCGCATGGCACCGGCACCGTCCTGGGCGACCCGATCGAAGCGCAGGCGGTGCTGGCGACCTACGGCCAGGACCGGCCGGACGACCGGCCGCTCCGGCTGGGTTCGCTGAAGTCGAACATCGGCCACACGCAGTCGGCTTCCGGTGTCGGCGGTGTCATCAAGATGGTGATGGCGCTGCGGCACGGAGTCATGCCCCAGACCCTGCACGTGGACGAGCCGACACCGCACGTCGACTGGACGGCCGGCGCCGTGGAACTCCTCACCGAGGCCCGCGCCTGGGAATCGGACCGTACCCGCCGGGCCGGTGTCTCCTCGTTCGGAATGAGCGGCACCAACGCCCACATCATCCTGGAGCAGGCCCCCGAGCTGGAGTCGGAGCCGGTGGTGGCCCGGGTGGTGCTGCCGGTGGTTCCGGTGGTGGTGTCGGCGGGTTCGGCGGAGGGCCTGCGGGCCCAGGCGTCGAAGTTGCTGGAGCTGGCGGGCTCGGATGCGGGTTCCGGTGCCGGGCTGCTGGATGTGGGCTTCTCGCTGGGGACGACGCGGTCGGCGCTGGAGCACCGTGCGGTGCTGGCGGTGTCGGACCGGGCGGAGCTGGTGACGGAGCTGACGGCGCTGGCCGAAGGCCGCTCCACCGCGGTGCGCGGCACGGCCGGGCAAGGGCGGCTGGCGTTCCTGTTCAGTGGCCAGGGCAGTCAGCGCATCGGTATGGGCCGGGAGCTGTACGAGACGTTCCCGGTCTATGCGGAGGCGTTCGACGAGATCTGTGCCCATCTGGACACGGAACTCGACCGGCCCTTGGCGGATGTGGTGTTCGGCGATGATGCCGAGCTGCTGAACCGTACGGCGTTCACGCAGGCCGCGTTGTTCGCGGTCGAGGTGGCGCTGTTCCGCCTGGTGGAGTCCTGGGGTGTGCGTCCCGACTATCTCGCCGGGCATTCGGTGGGTGAGATCGCGGCCGCGCAGGTGGCCGGGGTGTTCTCGCTGGCGGACGCCTGCACGCTGGTCGCGGCGCGCGGGCGGCTGATGGGCGCCCTGCCGGAGGGCGGCGCGATGGTCGCCGTCGAAGCCTCGGAAGACGACGTACGCCCGCTGCTGACCGCTGGTGTCGACATCGCCGCAGTTAACGGCCCCCGCTCCGTGGTCCTCTCCGGCGACGAGGACGCCGTACTCGCGCTCGCGTCGCAGTGGAAGAACAAGCGTCTTCGCGTCAGCCACGCCTTCCACTCGCACCTGATGGACCCGATGCTGGCCGAGTTCCGGGCCGTCGCCGAGGGGCTCTCGTACGAGCGCGCCACAATCCCTGTGGCGGGCCTGCCCGCCCGGGTCGACGCCGAGTACTGGGTGAACCACGTCCGGGACGCGGTCCGCTTCCACGACGCCGTGGAGAACCTGCGTACCGAGGGTGTGACGTCCTTCCTGGAGATTGGCCCGGACGGGATCCTGTCCGCCCTCGCCGAAGGCGTCCCGCTGCTCCGCCGCGACCGGCCCGAGACGGAGTCCGCGCTCACCGCGCTGGCCCGCCTCCACACCACCGGTACCCCCGTCGACTGGGCCGCGTTCTTCGCGGGCACCGGCGCCCGCCGGATCGACCTGCCGACGTATGCCTTCCAGCGTGCGCAGTACTGGCCCGAGATCGCCCCGGCCGCCGGGGAGGACGATGACTCCCGCTTCTGGAACGCCCTGGACAGCGGCGCTCTCCAGCTCGACGACACCGCCCTCGCCACGGTTGCCGAGTGGCGCCGGAACGACCGTACGGAGTCGTCACTGACGTCCCTGCGCTACCGGACGCACTGGAAGCCGCTGACCGGACTGCCCGCGCCCGCGCTCACCGGCGAATGGGTCGTCCTCGGCATCGACGAGACGATCGCCCAGGCCCTGCGCGACCACGGCGCGACGGTTCGCACCGGCTTCGAAGGCACCGGGGACGTCCAAGGCGTTCTCTCGGCGGGCGGAGTGGCCGAGACCCTCGCCGCCGTCCGGGCCGGCAGCGACGCCCCGCTGTGGTGCCTGACTCATGGCGCCGTGTCCGTCGGCCGCTCCGACCAGGTGACCGCACCCGACCAGACCGCAGTCTGGGGTCTGGGCCGGGTCGCCGGACTTGAACACCCCGAGCGCTGGGGCGGCCTCGTCGACCTGCCCGAGAACCCCGACGCCCGGATCCTGGCGCGTCTGGTGAGTGTGCTCGGAGGCGAAGAGGATCAGGTCGCCGTGCGTGCCTCGGGCGTCTACGGGCGCAGGCTGGGCCGCGCCCCCCGGACCGGTTCCGGCGCGGGCTGGGAGCCCCGCGGCACCGTACTTGTCACCGGCGGCACCGGTGCCCTCGGCACCGAGACGGCCCACCGGCTGCTGGAGTCCGGCGCCGAGCGGATCGTCCTGCTGAGCCGCAGTGGTGTTACGGCGGAGACCGACCCGAGGATCACCGCGGTGGCGGGCGACGTCACCGACCGGGACACCATGGCCGGACTCGTCGACTCGCTGCCGGAGCTGACCGCTGTGGTCCACGCGGCCGGAGTCACCCGGGACGCGCTGCTCGCCGACCTCACTGACGGGGAGCTGGCCGAGACCATGGCCGCCAAGGTGACCGGCGCCGCCGTCCTCGACGAGGTCCTCGGCGACCGGGAGCTGGACGCCTTTGTGCTGTACGCGTCCATCGCGGGTGTCTGGGGCAGCGGCGCGGGCGGCGCCTACTCCGCCGCCAACGCCTACCTCGACGGTCTCGCGGAGTACCGCCGGGCCCGTGGGCTGACCGCGACGTCGATCGCCTGGGGCCCGTGGGCGGGCGCCGGAATGGCCGCCGACGCCACCGGGGACTCGCTCCACAAGCGAGGACTCACCGCGCTGACCCCCGCCGTCGCCCTGACGGCGCTCCTGCACGCCGTCGGCGACCAGGAGACCTGCCTGACCGTCGCGGATGTCGACTGGGCGCGGTTCGCTCCGGCGTTTGCGGCTGCTCGCCCCCGGCCGTTGATTGGGGATCTTCCGGAGGTGCGGGAGGTTCTGTTGGTTGGGGAGGGTGTGTCGGCTGGGGTTGGTGGTGGGTTGGCGGT
>NZ_JBSFNQ010000140.1:0-12610 GCF_053981115.1 Streptomyces sp. NPDC003691
GGCACCGGCCGGGGCATCTTCGAGGGCGCCCACGCGGCGGTCTCGGAGGGTATGTACAACCTGATCTTCTCGGACGAGCACACGTTCAAGACCTCCGGTCTGACGTTCGCCTCCGGCATGGTCGAAGGCCGTCTCGGCGCGATGATGGAGACCGGCGGCGAGAACCTCGCCATGGGCATGCGGAACAACCTGGGCATGGCACCCCCGAGCTCGCTCACCGAGGGCGGCAACGCGCCGTCCGGTGCCGGAAGTGGTGGTTCCGGGTCGCCCGCGGCCGGCAGCGGCGCGCAGGACGACGCCGTATCCCTGGCTTCCCAGGACGACGATGACGCGGACACCATCTCCCTCATTCCCCTCGGCGACGACGACGACGATGAGGACACCGCGTCCCTCGCCTCCCTCGACGACAAGGACAACAAGAACGGCGAGGACGACAAGGGCGGGGCGAACGGCAGGAACGACAACAGTTACCTCGACGACTTCGTCTACGAGGGCGAAGGCGAACTCATCGACATCTTCACCGGCGCCCCGATGACGCCCCCCGTCACCACCGCACCCGTCCCCACCACCGGCTCCCCCTCACCCACCGCCGCACAGACCCCCAACCAGACCAACCAGCAGACCAACTCGTCGAATCAGGCTTCCCCGCGCACCGACACGGGTAAGGCGGGCTCCGGCGCGGAGCAGCCGGGGCGGATCGCCACCGAGAGCGGCCCGGACCGGACCGAGGAATCGGACCGGTCCACCCTGGTGGGCGATACCGACCAGCAGCTCGACGACCAGGTGAAGGAGTCGAACCGGCCGGTCACCGAGAGCACGATGTCCTCGCCGGAGCCCACTGAGAAGCCCGGAGGGAACAAGGACGAGTCCGCTCCCGGGCCCTCCTCCGTCACCGCACCGGCCACTGTGTCGGGCGAGACCGTGCTCGACGACAGCATGCTGTCGGAAGACGATGACGGAGAGCTGGATTTCCGGGACGTCAGCCGGGCACCGCGGCTTTTGGACGACACGCCGCAGGACGCTCCGGACGTCGCGGAGAACAACGCCGGTCCGAGCACGCCACCGTTCCCGATGACGACCGTCACCGACGTTACCGAGGCCATCGACTCGGACAACGGTGACTCCGTGTACGAGACGGCATCGGAGATCTACTCGGATGCCCACTCGGAACTGGAACAGCCGGGCCCGGACGCGCAGGAGGCCGACGACACTTCGGCGCACGAGGGTGACGACGAGTCGGTGTTCGGCGGTGGTGATTTCGGGTTGGGCCGGTTGTTCGAGGAGGGGGACGGCGCCCCGGCGCCCTTCACCCCGGCGCCCTTCGAGCGTGGTGATTTCGGGTTGCGCGGGTTGTTCCGGGAGGAAAGCGACGGCGCGGCTGCGTTCGGTCGTGGTGATTTCGGGTTGGGCCGCCTGTTCCGGGAGGAGGGCGGCGCCCCGGCGCCCTCCACTCCGGCGCCCTTCGAGCGTGGTGATTTCGGCCTGCGTGGATTGTTCCGCGAAGAGATCGACGGCACGGCGGCGTTCGGCGGTGGCGGCCTTGCGCTCGGCCGGTTGTTCCGGGAGAACGACGT
The DNA here is from genome assembly GCF_053981115.1 of Streptomyces sp. NPDC003691. Taxonomy (NCBI): domain Bacteria; kingdom Bacillati; phylum Actinomycetota; class Actinomycetes; order Kitasatosporales; family Streptomycetaceae; genus Streptomyces; species Streptomyces sp. NPDC003691. The sequence goes on from NZ_JBSFNQ010000140.1 coordinate 1,575, forward strand.
GGCGGAAGACCTCGCCCCCGCGGTCCGTGACCTCGGAACCGACCACCGCGGTGTCCCGGGCGGGGTGCAGCTCTCCACAGCCGGCCCCGGAGTCGTGAACGCACTGCGTCGGCAGCTGCTGGCCGCTCTGGAGGCCCGGGGCATCGCCTCCGACGATCCGCAGCGCGCCGATGTCGAAAGACAGTTGGACACCCTCATCAGCCCCCAGGCCCTGCACGACAACCGGGTGATGCTGCTGAGCCCCGACGGTCACCGCATCACCGTCGTCCACAACGACACCGAGTATCCGCTCGATGTCCGCCTGAACCTCTCGGAGCCCAGGGCATCGGAGATGTACGGCTCGTCGGGCCGCTTCCCGCCGCGCAACAACGAGGACCGGCTGTCCTCGGGCTACGACAGAACATCACAGGGCGGTACGAGCGCGGTGCGCACCGTCTCGCTGCCCGCCTGGGCCGGATCGCTGGTCAACAAGCTCAATACGCTGGCCGTCCCGGTCCTGGGCGATGTCTGGAACCGCATCACCGCCTTCAGCCTCTCCGTGACGCCCACGATCGGCCTGGGCCGCCACACCCTGTCCACGACCGTCGCCCAGGCGGTCGTCGCGACCACTATGATGCGCAGCGGCGAGCGGGCCATTCCCTTCGACTATCAGGCCGCCTGGAGCATCCGGACACCGAACGACGGCACGCCAGCCACCGACGATACGGTCGGCGACGGCACCGGCGACGAGATTCCTCTCCAGCCGCGCAACGTGAACCTCTGGTCCGACCCCGCCGGCTCCGGAATCGTCACCGCCTGGTTCCCCAAGCACCTCACCGCCTCCGAGCCGGACGGCTCCGCGCAAAGGCCGCCCGTCATCAGCCGCGACGAGGGAGAGTTCCGGGCCCATCTGGCGAAACTGCCGCTCTGGACCATGGACTCCATGACCGACCCCGGCAGCCTGCTGCGTCATGCCGAAGCGCAGTTCGGAGGCGAGTTCAGCCGACTCTCACCGGGCTCCCGCGATGCGTTCCGCCGCTTCTTCGGCGGCCCGCAGCAGCTCGGCGCGCTGCCGCTCCAGTACGCCGGATCCGACGGGGAACGCCCGTCCCAGGGCACCATCTCGCCCCTCCTGGTCGACCAGGACGGAAACGCCGTCGGCATGTTCAAGGTCACGGCGAACATCACACCCTCCGGCGATCCGGGTCGCCGGGATATCCATGTCACCGACACCTACAACTTCGAACGCGCCCTCGACCGGCAGACCAAGGTCGACTCCCAGGCCAAGGTGTCCCGGACGGTCGGTGCCGACGGTACGTTCGGGGCCACCCTGAACACCCAGAAGCCCGGTGAGCCGTCCGCGCTGAGGGACTTCAACTTCGCCGTCACCAGCGCGGTCAAGGGCGGCGGCTCGCTCCAGAAGGACCAGTCCTTCGGTGCCGGTTCCACCCACAACCTGCTGCGCAACCTGCGCGCCAACGGCGGACATGTGCTCACCCCGGCCCGGGTCACGTACCAGGTCACCTTTGTCGGCGCCGACGGCACTCCCCGGCGGGCCGCCGACGAGATGGCGGCGACCGATGTGTGGATCCGCGCCCTGCACCCGAATACCGTCGCCCGGACGGCCCCCGGGGCCGAGCAGACCGTGAAACCGCCTGCCGAAGTGGCCGACCTCCAGTCCCTCGGTGTCTCGGCGACCCCGATCGCGGTCGGTGGACCGGGCGCCCGCGACGTTCTCACGGAGACCCGGCGCTGGCTCACCGACAACGGATATCTGCCCCGGACCGAGCCCGTGACCTGGCCCGGCGGCGAGGCCCTGGTCAAGGCGCGCCTGGAGAACCTGCGCGACCTGGACCTGTTCACCTCCGCCCACGGCCTCCAGGCCGGTGCGGACGAGCTGGTCGACGGCGGCTACACCCTCCACTTCAACAAGCCGGGATTCGGCGGCACCAATGACCGGATCGAGGTCAGGCTGGAACTGCGCAAGCCCGCGCCCCTGGACAACGGCACCCAGGAGCATCCGGTCCGGCACCTCAAGACGGCCTCCGGCGTCGTCATCCCCAACATCAGCGGTATCAGCATCCCGGGAAACAGCTCCCGCACCCGGACCACGTCCTGGTCGGTGGGCGGCAGCGTGGACGCCGGGCGCGCCGTCGGCGATTCCGCGGTCCGGCTCTCCGGCAATGCCGAGATCAAGAAGACCTGGCAGAACGCCCATACCCTCACCACCGGTTCCGGCCTCGCCTACTCCCAGCTGCTGGGAACGAGCAAACAGTCCACCGAGGTGTTCCGGGTGCCCGCCGAGCTGCATCTGACGATCTCGGCGGGGGGCGAGAGACTGCACGACTACCACTCCGGCATCACCACCGGAGCCGCCCAGGGCAACCGCGGCGAACCGCGCGCCCATCTCGATGTCGCCCTGCCCCAGGGACGTACGGTGTCGGATACCGCAGCCACCCCCACGACGGGCGGCTACACCGTCACCGACCCGGGCGGGCTGCTGCCCGACAACGCCATGGTCGACCTCATGCGCGGCAGCACCGTGCTGAACGACCTGGTGAACGATCTGCTCCGGCGGTCGACCGCGGAGGACGACCCCGGCAGCCGGGACACGGAGCCCGGCGAGCTTCCCGGCGGCGGCGTGCTGCCGACGTACAACCAGCCCGCCGCCACCGAAGGCTCCGGTTCGCGGATGTCCGCACTCGTCGACGCCGCGACTACGGTACGGCGGGTGGTGACCGGTGACGACCGTGCCGCCCAGGAGATCCTGCTCTCCGAGGCCCTCCATGCCCAGCTCACCCCCGGTGCCCTGACCGCCCGCGCCCACCAGATGGTCAAGGGCGTGTACGTCATCGACGATCTGTTCGTCCCCGGCGCCACGGTCGGGACCGATCTCGTCGTGGAGATCAGCGCCCGGATGACGAATGTGCGTCATCTCGGCACGGTCTCCCAGTACGGAGAGGTCGACCTCGGGTTCGTCGACAGCGCCTCCCATCAGATCAGCACCACGACGTCCCTGGAGGGCGGCGGCGGACTCGGTCTGAAGTCCGGCCCGGATCGGCAGGCGGCGGAGGCCGCGGCAGCCGGTACCCCTGCCGCCGGCCGTCCCGTCACCGGCGGCGGCGGTGCGAAGGCCATCCACGGCAGCGGTACGACCCATGCCGTGACGGCCGCCGTGTCGACGAGCAACACCCATGTCCCCTCGGAGAGCGGCACCTACCACCGGATGGCCGCCGATATCGCGTACGAGGTCACCGTGGTCCGCGGACACCGCGGCGGACCCGTTCACGCGGCCCCCGTCCCGCTGACGGGAGTCAGCAGGACCGTACCGGGCGGGATGCAGTTCCTCGCCACCCCCGAACAGCTCCGCCACAGCGGCCAGCTCACCGGGCTTGCCGGAGTCACCACGGGGGACGACCGGCCCCAGGACATACCTCTGCCGGACCGCTTCCGTACGCACGGCGTCGCCGGGCTGGCCACGGTCCTCGAAGTCACCCCCCTGACCACCCCGCTCCCCGCCCCGCAGCCGCCCGCGCCCGCCGCGCCCGTGGCGGCAGCGGCGGCATCCGCCACGGAACCGGACACCGCGGCGAACGCGTCCGCCCAGCAGCAGCAGCAGCAGCAGCAGCAGCAGCAGCAGCAGCAGCAGCAACAGCAGCCCGGCCCGGATCCCCGGGACTTCTTCCGTACCCGGCTCACCCAGCTGATCAGTGCCGAGGTACCCGGCGCCCTCACCCCCGGCAGTTCCCACTACGTCCCCGGACTGCGCCAGCGCATCGCCGACTTCACCTCACCCGCGGCCATGGCCGCACTCGTCGGCCGGGGCGGGGACCAGCCGCTCGCCTTCACCTTCCCCCACCCCGACGGCCTGACCACCAAGGACGTCACCGTACGTCTCTCCGGCCGGACCGGCTGGGATACGACTGCCCTGGAGAATGTGCGGGGCCGTGCCGCGGCGGCGGGCGCGGGGCTGGAGACCTTCAGCCAGCACGCGCCCAACAACATCACCGACGCCCGCTCCACCACCAGCAAGTGGAGCGCCTCCGGATCGGGCAGCGCCTCCGTGCCCACCGGTGCCACCGGCAGTCACAAACTGGGCGTCAGCCCCGGTGCGGCGCACTCCACCACCCGTACCGACACCGTCACCACCTCGACCACCGCCGAGGACCGGATCTGGCAGCGCACCGACGGCGGGGCCGAGTTCCGACTGGCATGGACCTTCAACGCGGAGATCTCCGTCGACGGTGTGCACCGCGGCGCCATCGACGAGGTGAACGCGAGCGTCACCCTCCGGTTCGCCCACGACAACGCCCCGGCCGTCGCCGGGCCGGTGGTCGAACGGCTGCCGGCCGGGGTGCGGGAGCAGGACCCGAGGGCCGGTCTGACCAGGACCGAGGCCACCCCCGTACGCCCCAGTGGCACGGAGGTCGTCTACGGAGCACCGCAGTCCTTGCCGCTGCTGAACGCGATCCACACCGTCGCGCCCGCACTGGTCGACGCGGACGGCCTCATCAGCGGTACGAGCCAGGAGGCTGCGGCGGTACGGATCACTGAGCTGCTGCACGGCGGGGAGATCACCGTCGACCCGCTGCGGCAGGCCTCCGGTCTCGGCGGGGCGCCGGTCCACTCCGCCGACGGCACCCCTCGGGTCGCGCTCAGCACCGAGATCCTCCGGCCGAAGCTCCTCGGGGACTCGCACGGGGTCACCATCGACCGGGTACGCCAGGCCGGGTTCGGCATCACGGCCGGATCGTCGACCTCACGGACCACCAACGCCACGCTCGGGGTCAACCACACCGTCGACGCCGAGGGCAACCACACCCTGGGCGCGAACACCACTCCCTTCCACTACCAGTCGGTGCCGCAGGGACAGGGCGGCGGGGACACGGCGGCCGGCCGCCGCTGGACCAAGGTGGGCTCCGCCGGACTGCGTACGGCCACCTCCGGGCTGCACACCCATGAGATCGAAGCCGACAGCGTCACCACAGTCACCGGGCCCGACGGCACCCGCCATGTCACCGGTACCGTCGTCCTCCGCGTCTCCGAGCTGGACCTGCTGGGCCTGGGCGTACTGCCGGACGCCGACCGCGGCGACGGAGTCTGGGACCTGTCCGCCCCACAGCGGAGCACGGACGGCACCCCCGAACCGAATCCCGGCCCCGACGGCGCCGACACCCGGCCCGACGCGACGATCGTCGAGCACCTCACCCGAGTGCGGGAGGAACGGGAGAACGTCCTCGACACCGACCGGCGCATGCCCCAGCTCTGGATGACCCTGCCCCACGGCGACCGGAACGACCCGGAGTGGGTGGCGGCGGAACAGCAGGCGACGGACCGGGCCGCCCGTATCGCCCGGGAATCGCAGCTCACCGTCGAACTCGCCGTCCGCGACGACGACGGCATCCGCTACCGGGTTTTCGACCCCGAAACGGCCGGTGCCGAGGGGGCCCGCGGCACCGAAGGCAACGGACCCGGCGGCCCGCGCTCCGACTCCCTGGCGGCACAGCCCCTGACCCGGCCCGTCCCGTCGGTCGCGACCGTCTCCGGCAGCCCGCCGCCTCCGCCTCCGCCGCCGCCCGCCCGCAACCGGCCCGAAGGGAACCCGGGACCCGCTGCCGCATCACCCCCGCCGAGGGATCCGGACGCCCCCCGGTCCGCGAAGCCGCCCCGGGCCGAGGGCGACTTCGTGGAGAACCGGGTCGGCAGGCAGGAACTGCCCGTCCGGGGCCGTGCCGACACGGCCGCCGTCAGCACGGAGCGCTTCGACCCGAAGCTGCGCCAGGACGACCGGCCCGCGGGCCGTCTCAGGGGATCCGAAACCCGGATCCGCTACCGCGTCAGCCGGGAGGAGCTGCCCGACGGACGGACCGCCCGGCACTTCTTCGTCACCCTGCCGTTCAAGCTGGGCCGGGACGTGAGCACCAGCGACCTCACGGACGTGCAGACCCGGGTCCAGAAGGCCCTCGACACGCATATCAACCGCGGCTACCGGCTCCCCGTTTCGAAGGAGCAGCTCATGGTCACGGTCGGTTTCGTCGACAAGCCGGACCGCCGCGATGCCATCACCCTGACCAGGACACCCGTCCCGGGCCGTGCGGACCAGCTCCACTGGGACATCAACGACCACGACGCGGTGCTGACCCACGAACTGCTCCACTACCTGGGCCTGCCCGACGAGTACCTCGACAGTTCCGGCCGGAAGCAGGACGACCCCCATCTGTTCCGGGCCCGGGAGAACCAGCCGGCGGTCCACGGCGACGGGCTGATGGTCAGGACGGATCCCGAGTCCCTGGCGCGCGTCCTCGCGGACCATCTCGCCATCATCGAGCGCGTCAGCGACACGGCGAACATCCCGCTGCACTCCGCATCGGGGCCCGGGACCCGCCCCGGAACCGCCGGTGTGCCGCCGAACCGTGCCCAGCAGGCATTCGACCTTCTCGCCCCGCAACCGAAGGGCACGGAACGGACGTCATGACGAGATCGGCCCGAACGGGGAGGCGGAACAAGTGGTACGGAGCGAAGTGACGGGTGGCACGGCCGGACGCCGGAGAAGCGGAATGCCCGAGTTGCTGCGGCGCTTCGGCCGCCGGGACGACGGCGGAGGCACGGCGCCCGATGCCGTGGCCGTGCCCCGCACCCTCCTGGAGGACCTCACCCACCGCTATCTGCTGCGGTCCTCCGCCGTCGGCGAATCCGCCGTCCGTGACCTGTTGCGCGAGCTGCCCGCCGACGCCCGAAGGCCGGTCGTCGTCGTGGACGTGCCCCCGGACGCCACCGGGAATCTCGGCGAGGAACTCGGCTCCCTGCTGGGGCGGTTGAGCGGCGAGGAGCCGATCGCGGTACGGCTCGTCCTGTCCGGGGCCGCCGCACCCGCCGGGGAGGCCGGGCCGCTCGCGCAACGGCTCGCCGACGCCTGGCGCGTCATCCTGGAAGCGCCCGACGCCGCCGCCGTACTCACTCCGGGCGGACTGCTGTACGTCGCCGAGCCCGCCACGTCCGGCGGCGGCTGGTGGCGCTTCGTGCCGGACGCCGCACCCGAGGCCCTCGGCACCCGGCTGCCCGCGCCCCGCTGGCAGCGGGCCCTCGCCCGGGTCCCCGCGGGCCGGATCGGGGAGTGCGTGGCGCGGCCCGTGCCCGCCGGAATGCTGCTCAGCCCGGCGGACGCCGCCGCGCCCCGGCCCGACGACCCCGCCTACGCGGCCGCCGCGCACCCCGAGAAGGTGAGCGTCCTGCTCGGCGTGCCGCGCGCCCGGCCGGTCCCGGCCGACGATGTGGCGACCCTGCTGGCCGGGCTGCCCGCCGAGGCCCGGTCCGCCGTCCGCCTGGTCCCCGCCGACGGCCGCGAAGCGGTCACCCTGGCCGAGGACGTCTGCGATCTGCTCGGTACGGAGCTGGAGGTCGCCCTCGGCCTGCCGCTGAGCGGTGACGGCACGGCGGCCGAATCCGTACGGATGGTCTCCACCGAGGGCGAGTTCACCTGGTCCCCGCCGCTCACCTCGGTGAAGTGCTACCCCGCGCGGGAGGACGGCTCCCGCCCCGGGCCCGAGCCCACCGGCTGGTCCCTGCCGGGCGCCCCCGCCGCACCCGGCGGCGAACCGGCCCTCCGGCTGGCGTCCGGGGCCCGGGCCGTCGCCGTACGCTCCGGGATCTGGGTGGGCGGCGAACCCGAACCGCCGCGGGACGTCGCCCGGCGCCCCGCCGACGCCCGAGCCCTGCGGATCACCCTCGACTCCGCCTGTCTTGCGGGCCGGGAGCGCGACGCCCATCTGAAGGGCCTCGCCGCGCTCCTGGCCGACCTCGGCACCCCGGCCCGCGCGCACGCCGAACTCGCCACCCCTGCCGACGCCTCCCCGGAACTCGTCGCCCATCTGCGGAAGTTCGCCGTCAGGGCGGGGCTGGCGCTGGCCGCCCCGGGCGACACGGGTGCTCCGGCCGCCGGGACGCCGGAGCCCGTACGGGCCGAGACCGGCGCTCCGGCCGTTCCGGCGACGGCCACCACCGGTCCGCCGCCCACGGGCCCGCTCCCGGTCGGCGCCGGCGCTCCGGCCACCACGTCCGGGCGGGCACCGGCCGGGCGCCCCGCCACCGCCTCGGCGGCCGGCCGAGTGCCGACCGCCGCCCCGGTTCCGGTCCGGGTCGAAGCCGAAGTTGCCGCGGTCCCGCTGCCGAGTCCGGTCTCCGGTACCGCGCCCGCGGTGAGCGTCGCGGAGCCCACGGCCCCGGCGACGGCGACCGGTTCACCGGCGGTCGTCGCGGCGATCTCCCGGGTCGCCCGCGCCGAGCAGTCCGCCCCGGTCGCCGCCGGTGTCCCACTGGTGCCGACCGTGCCCGTGCCGAGCGTGTCCACCGTCGGCGGGGCCGCGAGTACCCCGGAACCGGCCGCCGGTACGCGTCCGGCCGCGGTCACCGCGGAACCGGCACCCGCCGGGACCCCGGGTACGAGCGCCCCGACGCCCGCCCCGGTCGCCCCCGCACCGGCGTCCAGCGCCGCCGTCGCGCCCGCACCGGTGTCCGCCCCGGCCGTCGGTGCCGCCCCGGCGCCCACTCCCGTCCGCCAGGCCCCCCTCCGCCCCGCGCCCACCGGACTCAGCGGCGAGCGCGACCGGCTCGCCTTCCGGGAACTCGCCGCCGCCGTCTGGGAGGAGCACAGCGGTCCCGTCGGGCAGGCACTGATCAAACTGCCCGCGCTCCGCAGCTCCGGGGAGGAGGGCGCGAGCGCCGATCTCATCGCCGTACGGCTCTACCTCTCCTCCGGCCCCGGCGATCCGTTCGGCGCGCACGCACTCGCCGCCGACCCGGACCACCTCCGCCCGTACGCGGTCTGTCTGGCCTCCGGACTGCGCAGGCTGCCCGCGCTGCGCGGCACCCTGATCCGTGCCGTACCGCAGCCCGGAATCCCCGACGACGTGGTGCCGGGTGCCGTACTGACCTGCGACGCCCCGCTGGACGTCGTCCACGCCGAGGCGCGCGGCGCGGCCCTGCCCCCCGATCCGCTGGTCCGGTACGCCATCCGGCCCGTCACCGCCCGGCGCACCTCCGTCCTCACCCGCGACGGCGACGGCGCCGGGGCCCTGTTCGCGGCCGGTACCTCCTTCACCGTGCTGGCCCGGCGCGAGCGCGGCGACGGATCACCGGCGCGGGTCCTGCTCGCGGAGCTGCCCGCCGGGGGCGGCCCGGTCCGGGAACCGTCCGCCGAGGCGCTGGAGAAGCTGGACACCGCCGCCCGCCGCCCGGCCGCCGGGGAGACCCCCTGGCCGGGGCGGTGCACCGGCCCGTTCCGTTTGTACGTCCCACCGGCGTTCTGAGCGGGCCGGGGCCCGCACGCCCCGGCCCCTCCGCCGCACCCCGACCCGCATCCGTACCCAGAAAGGCACCCCAGGCATGGCAAGCAGAGAGACCAACCCGGACGGCGGGAACGCCCCGGACACCTCGGTACGGCGCGCGGCGGCCGTGCCGGGTCTGGCCCAGGAGCCGACCACGGGCCTGTTCCCCGCGGGGGCCGCCGTGGCCGCGGCAGCCGCCCCGGCACCGGCCGCCGCACCGGAGACGGCGGCCTCGGCCGCCACCGGAGCCGCGGCTGCCGGTTCCACCGGAGCAACGGGGTCGTCCTCCGGCTCCACCGGTTCGGGAGCGGCGGTGGGACGGCCCGCCGCCGCTCCCGCCGCCGAAGAGGAGACGACCACGGCCGTCCCCACGGTGAGCGGTGCCGCGTCCGGCTCCGCGACGCCCGCCGCACCGGAGACGACGGCCACGGCGACACCCGCGGCTTCCACCGCCGCCCCGGCCGCGGCCACCGGGGGAGCGGCCGCGGCCCGGACCCGTACCGGCGCGGTGTCGGCGGTACGGGCGCGGATCGCCACGGCGACCCGGTCCGCCGGGCCGGGCTCCGGTGCGGGTGCGGGTGCGGGTGCCGACGGCACACCGCCCGGGCGGCCCAACAAGCCCCTGATAGCCGCCGCCGCGCTCGGCGGACTGGTGCTGATCGCGGTGCCGTTCCTGATCTCGGGCTCCGACGAGGAGAAGCGGAAGCCGGTGGTCGCCGAGGGGCCGGCCGGCAGTCTGATGGACCCCGACAGCGACGACCCCGGGCTGGTCCCGGGCGAGGAGAAGATCCAGGCCCCCGGCGCGGCCAAGGGTGTCGCGGGAAGCAAGGGCGTGACCCCGGCCACCGGTACGACGGGTGCCCGGGCGGGCGGCCCCGGGCCGCTGACGCCGGTACCGGGCCCCCAGGAGGCGGGTGCCCCGCTGCCGGGCGTCGCGGGCGGCACCGGTACGGGCGGGGCCGCGGGTCCCGGCGCCGGGACCGGAACCGGCGGCCAGAAGGCACCGGGCACCCCGGCGGGGGCGGGGAACCCCAAGTCCCCGGCCGGTCCGGCGAAGCAGCCCCCGGCCGCCCCGGGCACGAAGACCCCGCCCGTGAAGACGCCCACGAAGTCCACCCCGGCGGCCAAGCCGCCGCCGCCCCCGGCGCCCGCCACGTACTCGCATCTCGTCGGACCCGGCTGCGACACCCCGGGGTTCGCGGCCACGGGCAGGTACGACAAGAAGGGCAAGGACCGCTGGCGCGGCGGCCGCGGCAGCACCACCGGCTACGGGTGCAACGGCTTCTACTTCAGCGTGCCGAACTCGGACCGGAGCACCGACGACAGCACCGCGCAGTGGAAGTTCTCCACCGGCAAGGTCACCAAGGGCGTCTGCTCGGTCCAGGTGTACATCCCCAACGTCAAGGACATCACCCGGGTGGGCGGCAACCCCGCCTACTACACCGTGTACCGGGCCTTCACCCCCAAGTCCGGCAATGTGCTGGGCACCTTCTCCATCAGGCAGACCTCCCATCTGGGGAACTGGGTGAACGCCGGCAGCTACGCGATCTCCGGCGGCAAGCTGTCCGTCGTCCTCGGCAACCGGGGCAGTGACACCGGCGGCCGCCATGCCGCGGCGGCGCCGGTACGGATCAACTGCACCGCTTCCTGACTGACGGGACGACAGCAGGGGGGCGCGGGCCCGGGTCCCCGCCGGGCAGGGAGACGGTGGTCGTGGAGGGTGCGCCGACGGAG
>NZ_JBSFNQ010000141.1:0-12422 GCF_053981115.1 Streptomyces sp. NPDC003691
CCCTGGCACCGCGCCTCGCTGCGTTGTCGTCAATCACCAATGCTCCGCAGTGGCTCAATCCTCCGCCTTGCGATCCACGGCACCAGACCCCGCTCACTGATCCGGCCTGATCCGAAAGAAACTCCCAAGCCGCCAACCTGCTTGTCCCTCTTCCCGGTCGCCGCAGCCATGGCAGAGGACACCGAGGCACGGCATCAAATCATCGGTCATGCGCGGAGGGTACGAGGAGCCTTTACCGTCGAGAAACCGGCGCTGCTACCCCTCCCCAGCGAACGTGACTGTCACGTTCCGTGACGACTCTACGAGATCTCTGCCAGAACCTTTGGCTCACTGACAAAGCCGGGCTCCGGTGGTCCTGAGTGGTGGGACAATCGCAGGGTAGCGATGTTGCAGACAGACGCTGAGAACCGTGCGAGAACGGGTCCGCCGTCGGCCGGGCGGCGAGACGGCTGATGCGAGTCCGGCGCTGGTAAAGTCGGGACCACGCTCGCAGACAACCGGGGCCCGTGCCGGACAAGGCACGGGCCCCGGCCCGTTCCGGGCACCGAAAATGAGGAAGGACCCCATGAAGGCGAAGCAGCCGTCCTCCGGCCGCTCCGGACCAGGCAGGCCCGGTCAGGGGAAGCCCCCGCAGGGCGAACTCTCCGCGCCGGGGACGTCGGCCCCCGGCCTTCCGCCGGCCGCGTCCTTCGGGGAGCTGGGACTGCCGGACGAGCTGATGAGTGTGCTGGCGGGGCTCGGGGTACGGGACCCCTTCCCGATTCAGGCGGCCGTCCTGCCGAGCGCGCTGGCCGGCCGGGACGTCCTGGGCCGCGCGCGTACCGGATCGGGGAAGACCCTCGCCTTCGGGCTGCCGCTCCTCACCCGTACGACGGGCCGTCGCGCCGAACCGAAGCGCCCTCTCGCGCTGGTCCTGGTGCCGACGAGGGAACTCGCGCAGCAGGTGAGCGAGGTGCTGGCACCCTATGCCGAGGCGCTCCGGCTACGGTCGGTGACCGTGGTCGGCGGGCTGGCGATCAACCGGCAGGCGGCGGCGCTCCGGGCGGGTGCCGAGGTTGTGGTGGCGACGCCGGGACGGCTGGCCGACCTCGTTGCCCGGCGGGACTGCCACCTGGACCGGGTACGGATCGTGGTGCTGGACGAGGCGGACCAGATGTGCGACATGGGCTTCCTGCCGCAGGTCTCGCAGATCCTGGAGCAGGTTCCCCCGGACGGGCAGCGGATGCTGTTCTCCGCGACGCTCGACCGCGACGTCGAACAACTGGTCAGCCACCATCTGAATGAGCCGGTGCTCGCCACGGTCGACCGGGCGGAGGGCTCGATCGCGACGATGGAGCACCATGTGCTGAACGTCCATCCCGCCGACAAGTACGCGACAGCCACCGAGATCGCGGCCCGGGACGGGCGGGTGCTGATGTTCCTGGACACCAAGCACGCCGTGGACCAGTTCACCCGCCATCTGCGGAGCAGCGGCATCAAGGCGGGTGCGCTGCACAGCGGGAAGTCGCAGCCGCAGCGCACGCACACGCTGGCTCAGTTCAAGGAAGGCGCGATCACGGTGCTGGTGGCCACCAACGTCGCTGCCCGGGGCATCCACATCGAGCACCTGGACCTCGTCGTCAACGTCGATCCGCCCGCCGAATCCAAGGACTATCTCCACCGCGGCGGGCGAACCGCGCGTGCCGGGGAGTCCGGCCGCGTGGTCACGCTGGTCACGCCCGGCCAGCGCCGGGACGTGAACCGGATGATGTCGGATGTCGGCATCCGGCCCACGGTCACCCAGGTTCGCTCCGGCGAGGAGAGGCTGACCACCCTGACCGGTGCGAAGCGCCCGCCGGTGCAGGACAAGGCGAAGACCGGCAACGCGGCGTTCCGGGGCCTGGGCGTCCACGCGGGCCGCCCGCCGAAGGAATCCCGGAAGGCCGCGGAGGCGCGCATGATGGCGGAGGCCCGCAAAGCCGGCCGCGTGCGCAAGGCCCGCTGACGGGCGGTGCGCGCCGCCGCGGTCGGAAAACACAACCAGACACCCACTGCCTCGCGTCGGATGCAGCGCCAAGGAGTGCCGATGGCCAACAGAATCCATCAACCCCAGGAAGACGCCGAGTTCGAGTTCATCCTGGCCAAGGCGGACGTCCCGGTGCTCGCGTACTTCCACGGCACGTGGCCCAAGGCCGTGGCAGCGTGCAAGGACATGGAGCCCCTGGTGCGAGAGGTGGCCGACGACTACCAGGGGCGGCTGATCGTCCTACGGGCCGATATCGCCAGGTGCCCCGGCCCGGTACGGCGGTACGGCGTCACCGGCGCGCCGTCCGTCGTGCTGATCGACCGCGGCGGGACGGCCGCGCCCGTCAGCGGCCCGATGGCCGGGACCGCGCTCCGGGAGTTCCTGGACACTCACCTGTGAGCAGGCCGCATACCGGCCGGCAAGATGAGCCGAGCGAGTCCACCTGTCGCGAGGAAAATACTGTTCACGTTGCCGCGGGGGCACGCGCACCGGGCGGATCACCAGCGCGATGATCACAGTGGACGTGCCGGTTCCCGACGAGCTGCGCCCGGTCGTGGATGCGGCAGCGTTGCCGGCGGCTCTCGGCGACGCGGGGCCTGCGTGGCTGGTGCTGTCCGAGGACGGACGGCTGGCACGGTGGATGCCTGCGACCGGCGAGGTGCGGCCCGTGGCCCGGTACCGGGAGGAGAGACCGGCGTCCGCATCCGGTGGCGACGTTCGACTGCGGCTTCATGTGTCCCGATGCGGCCGCTGGGCGGCGGTCGTTCAGGACCGCGGTCGGTACGGCACCGTCATCGATCTCACCACCGGTTCGCCGTCGTTGACATTGGACGGCGGGGACTACTGCTGTGAAACCGTCCCGTTCGCGTTGGCGTTCGCCGACCACGGCGGCCGGCCCGTTGTCGTCCACCGCACCGACTGGAACCGATTGGATGTCACCGACCTCGCGTCCGGCGCATTGCTGACGGCGCGGGACTGCCCGGATGGAGACGCGGAAGATGCGGAGCACTACCTCGATTACTTCCACGGCGCGCTGTCGCTGAGTCCGGACGGGACTCGTGTCTGCGACGGCGGCTGGGTGTGGCAGCCGTGGGGGATGCCGGCGGTGTGGAGCCTGACCGCCTGGCTGCGCGACAATCCGTACGAGTCCGAGGACGGGCCCAGCTATGCGGCGTATCCCGAGGTCTCGGAGTGGAACGGGCCGGTGGTGTGGATCGACGACCGGCGGATCGCGGTGTACGACCCTGACGAGGCCGGCAGCGGTACCGTCCACGTCCTCGACCCCACCTCGATCGAACTGCGCTCGCCGGGCGTCCGATGGTTCAAGGCGGTCGCGACGTTCCCCTGGCCGGTCGGCGTTTTCGGCTTCTTCACCGACGGAGAGCATCTGCTGATCGCCGACGAGACCGGTCTGCAGGGCGTCGACATCACCAGCGGCCGGCAGGTGTTCGCGATCGACGGGTTCCGCCCGGTACGTCAGGATCGGCATACCGGAACGCTGATCCAGCTCGGCAGCGCCCACGCCCGGTTGTGGACGCCGCCGCAGTGGACTGCGCGCCCCGGCTGAGCTGCCGTTTCCCGCAGAGTGCCGAGCGGGAGAACATCCGCGAGTCCGCACTGGAAGGGCTTGACACCGCCTCTCGCAAGGACAAGCACGGAGGCCGGAGCGCACGGGAAGAAGCCGCAGTCCTCCAAAAGTAGCCGGTGGGCGTCGCGGACATCTGGCCGGCCAAGCCGTATGAGCACAAGGAGGGCATCGAGTCCGGGTGGTCCCGATGCCCTCCCGGGCCGGGCGGCGGGTCGGCTGGTGCTTCGCGTGCGTTCGCGACGGGTTCCCGGCCGTTTCCATCGGCCGGCCTGTCGTCCCGCCGGTCAACCGATCGGCTGATTCCCTTTCGGGCGCGACGGGCGATGCGGCGAGGACGGTCCGCGCGTGAAGCTCTGCTCATGACCACAACGAGCAGACGACGCCCGGGCCGGGGACCCGTCGTCGACGTCAGCGGGATTCGCAAGGCATACGGCGGCAGGACCGTCCTCGACGGTGTCTCCTTCACCGTCGATGAGGGTGAGATCTTCGGAATACTCGGCCTGAACGGCGCCGGTAAAACCACGTCGGTCGAGTGCGTGGCCGGCCTCCGGGTCCCCGACTCCGGCTGCATCCGGGTCGCGGGGCTCGATCCCGTCGCCGACCGCGCCGAGCTCACCCGCACCCTCGGCGTCCAGCTCCAGGAGAGTGCACTCCAGGCAAGAATCACCGTGCGCGAGGCCCTGCGCATGTACTCCGCGTTCTACCCGCGCCCTCTCGACTGGCGGACCCTCGCCGAACGGCTCGGCCTGACCACCCGCCTGAACACGCGTTTCGCCAAGCTGTCCGGTGGACAGAAACAGCGGTTGTTCATCGCCCTCGCTCTCATCGGATCCCCCCGCGTCGTCGTCCTCGACGAACTCACCACCGGTCTCGACCCACGTGCCCGCCGCGAGACCTGGTCGCTCATCGAGGACATCCGTGACAGCGGAGTCACCGTCCTCCTCGTCACACACTTCATGGAAGAGGCCGAACGACTGTGCGACCGGATCGCCCTGATCGACCGCGGCCGTGTCGTCGCACTCGACAGGCCCGGCGCACTGATCGCCCGCTCGGCGGGATCCACGCTCATCTCCTTCACCCCTTCGCACCCGATACCCCACGAGGTCCTGGCCGCACTCCCCGGCCAGGTGACCGTGGCCGGCACAAACGACCGGATCACCCTCGGCGGAACGGACGAGACCGTCAACGCGGTGATCGCACTCCTCGCCCGCAACCGCATCGAAGCCCACCAACTCCGCGTCACGGACGCCACGCTGGACGACGCCTTTATCGACCTGACGCGGCAGACACCGCCCGCAAGCACCGCACCGCCCCCCACCCCGACAGGAACAACGACATGACCCGGCCGACTGCGACTGCGACCACCTCCGGCGGGCCGTCCCCCCGCGCAGCCGTGCTGCATACCGAAATCCGACTCTACGGACGCCACCCCTCCCACCTCGCCTCCCTCCTCCTCCCGCCCGTACTGCTGCTGATCCTCGGCCTCGTACCGACGTTCCAGGAAGCCGACGAAGACCTCGGCGGCCTGCGGGTCATCGACCTCTACGTGCCGGTCGTCGTCCTGATATCACTGATCACCGCTGCTCTCCAGATCCTTCCGCCGACCCTCACCGGCTACCGCGAACGCGGCATCCTGCGGCGCATGTCGACCACCCCGGTGCGCCCGTCCACCCTGCTGTCCGTGCAGGTATGGCTGAACGGCACGACGGCCCTGGTATCGGCCGCCCTGTGTCTGGCCATCGGCCGGCTCGCCTTCGACGTGCCCTTCCCCCGCCGGCCCGGAGCGTACGCGCTGGTGCTGCTCCTGGCCGCCGCGGCCTGTCTCGCCACCGGAGCCCTGGTGGCCGCCCTGGCCAGGACCGCCGGGCACGCGACCGCCATCGGCACCACGGTCTACTTCCCCGCGCTCTTCTGCACCGGGCTCTGGATCCCCGTCAAGGCCATGCCGGACACCCTCGCCGGTATCGTCGCCCTCACGCCCTTCGGCGCTGCGGCAAACGCGCTGGACCGGGCTGCCGCCGGCGATCCGCCCGCCTGGTCCCATCTCATCGTCCTCTCCGTATGGTCCGTGGTCACCACGGTCGCCGCCGTCCGCTGGTTCCGCTGGGAATAGGGGAGCAACCCACCGTGCACACTGGGACCATGACGACGGCGGACGCTGACCTTGACCGGCACTGGGCGACCGTCCTCAGGTGGCACCCCTACTGGCTGCTCGCCACCGGCACCCTGCTGTCGGCCGCGAAACCCGAGCTGACACCTGCCACGGGCGACCGCATCGCCACCGGCGCACTGATCGCCGCCGCCCTCCTCCTGCAACTGTGGTGGGGCGGATCCCGCCACGCCCGGACCTTCCCCGGCACCGCCTCCACCACGTACTTCGCCCTGCGCTGGGCGATCGGCGCCGCCCTCACCTGGCTGAACCCCTTTTTCGCGTTCTACGCCGCGACCGGCTACATCGACCACAACGAACTGATCCCCGGGCGCCGCCTGCGCAAGGCCGGAGCCGTCGCCTGCTCGCTGCCCCTGGCCGCGGCCCAGTCCGGCGGACTGCCCTTCGCACACGCCGAGCAGTGGGCCCTGTTCGCCGGACTGCTCCTCGTCAACAACGCCCTGCTGACGATGATCGCCCACTTCGTCCGGCACGAGGAAGAACGGTCCGCCGACAGAGCCGCCACGATCGCCGAACTCGAACACGCCAACACCGCCCTCAGGCAGGCCCTCGACGAGAACGCCTTCCTCCAGGCACAACTCCTGCGCCAGGCCAGAGAAGCGGGCATCACCGAAGAACGGGGACGGCTGGCGGCAGAGATCCACGACACCGTCGCCCAGGGCATCGCCGGCATCATCACCCAGCTCCAGGCCGTCGAGGCCGCACCCGAAGCGGCGACGGCGCGGCAGCACGTCCACCGTGCCGCCGCCCTGGCCCGCCACAGCCTGGGCGAGGCCCGCCGCGCCGTGCAGAACCTGGCCCCTCCGGACCTGACCGGCGAAAAACTCCCCGAGGCACTGCGGAAGTCCGTCGTCCGCTGGTCCGAACAACACCGGATCCACGCCGAGTACGCCATCACCGGCGACGCCCGGGAACTCCACGCCGAGGTCTCCGCCGCACTCCTGCGCATCGCCCAGGAAGCCCTGACGAACACGGCCCGGCACGCCGACGCCTCCCGCGTCGGCGTCACCCTCAGCTACATGGACGGAGAGGTCACCCTGGACATCCGTGACGACGGCCGCGGCTTCGACCCGCAACAGTTGCCCGGCCGCACCCGGACCGGCGGCTTCGGGCTGGAAGGAATGCGCTCCCGGGCCGAGCGCGTCGCCGGCACACTCACCATCGAGTCCGAACCCGGATACGGCACCGCGCTCTCCACCCGGCTCCCCCTGGTCCGCCCATGACCACCCTCCCGCACCCCGGTCGCACCCCGGCCGGAATCACCCTGCTGCTGGTGGACGACCACCCCGTCGTACGCGACGGCCTGCGCGGCATGTTCACAACAGCCCCCGGTTTCTCGGTACTCGGAGAGGCATCCAGCGGCCCCGAAGCCGTGGACATGACGCTCCGCCTCGATCCCCACGTCGTCCTGATGGACCTTCGCATGCCCGGCGGCAACGGCGTCGACGCCATCGCCGAGCTGACCCGCCGCGGCGCACGCTCCCGGATCCTGGTGCTCACCACCTACGACACCGACACCGACACACTCCCCGCCATCGAAGCGGGCGCCACCGGATACCTCCTCAAAGACACCCCCCGGGACGAACTCCTCGCCGCGGTCCGCGCCGCCGCCGACGGGCGGCCCGTTCTCTCCCCGGCCGTCGCGTCCCGGTTGCTCGCCGCGGTCCGCGGACCGGTTCCACCCGGCGAGGGGAAGCTCTCCGACCGCGAACGCCAGGTACTCGCACTCGTGGCCTGGGGCACCTCCAACCGTGGCATCGCGGCGAAGCTTTTCATCAGCGAGGCCACGGTGAAGACCCACCTGACGCACATCTACCGCAAACTGGCCGTGAACGACCGCGCCGCGGCCGTCGCGACCGCCTACGACCGGGGGATCCTCGGCCGGCCTTGACCGCACACCGGCGGTACACGGCCGACCGTTCGCGCGCGGCGGCCCGGCGGCCCCGGCGCGACTCCGCGCAGCCGGGCCGCCGGGCCGGACACCGGCAAAAGGCACCCGCCCGGACGGCGAAAAGGACGCCGTCCGGGCAGATGCCCTCGAAGCACGCACGGTGATCAGCGGATACGCCGCCCTGCCCGGCGTGGGATCCCGTTCGTCAGAGCGTGCGGACCTCGAACGTCGAAGCCGCGCCGATCGGGCCACTGATCGGGACGGTCGGGGAGAAGCAGACAACCCGTATTCCCACGCTGAGCGGAGACCGCTTGCACGCCGAAGAACTGTTGTAGTTGGTCAGACGGACACTTCCGACGATCTCGACCGCCGAGCTCCGGTGGTTGATGACGATCAGGGCTCCCTGTCCGTAGCGCTTGCTGCTGTCCCTGAGCGCACACGTCTGAACGAAGACCCCGGTGAGCGGCTCGTTCGTCGGAGTGCAGTCGTCCTCAGGGCCGATCACGGAGTTCCACAGCTCCCAGGACACCGCGGCCGCGCCGGTCTTCTGCGTGCCGGCCTCCTGCGCGCCGGCAGGTGCCCCGGTCAGTACGGTGGTGGCCACCGCGGCCGCCGCGAGGCCCGCCGCCGTGGCGAACCGGAACCGCTTCTTGGCCCCCGGTACGGCCCGGGTGTTCGTGCGCGCCTGGCGGCGCGCGATGGAACTCAGCACAGTAACTCCTCGGATTCCTCGGGTGAAACCGGAGCCGGGACGACCCCGGCACGGTCGAGAAGGCGGGACGGCGCCACATGGACCGAAGGCCTGCCTCCGCGCTTCCTCGTGCCTGTCCAGAGTGGGGGACAGACACGACCTGTTCCTCAGCGGTGAGTGACGGATGCTTGTATCTGAGTGACCATCCGCGGACCGGCAGGAGGTACCATCGCGTACGCCCGGCGAAACCGACCGTTCCCGGCCGGGAACGGTCAGGTCCGGCCGCTCCGGGTCGGCGACGGCATGGCGGGAACACGATCCGCTCCGGCCTGCCGAAGCCGCCGGTACTCACTCGGGGGCATCCCGTAGGCCGCCCGGAAGGACCTGCTGAAGTCCGCCGCCGTCAGACCGACCCGCGCCGCGATGGTCCGGACTGCTTCCCCCGCCCGGAGCGGGTCGGCGAGTTCGGCACGCGCCCGTTCCAGACGACTGCGGCGGATCAGCACGGCGACCGTGACACCCTCCTGCCGGAAGATCCGGTGGAGATGGCCGGTGGAGATGTGGTGGGCGGCGGCAATACACGCCGGAGTCAGCCCGGGATCGCCCAGCCTCCGGTGGATGAACGCCCGGATCCGCAGGGCCGTGGTCTGCTCGCGGGTGTGCGGTGGCAGAAGTTGCTCCCTTTCCAGCGCCTGCGCGAAAACAGTGGCCACGAGGTTCACCGCCACCGCCTCCAGCCGCGGCGCGTCGGCGAGCCGGTAGTCGGCGACATTCCGCACGAACTGTCCGAGGAACTGCGCCAGCAGGCCCCCGGTTCCCCGGCCGTCCGGTATCGGCAGCCCGACGGCCCGCTCCGCCAGGTGCCTGGGCAACGGCACGGCCGACTTCGGGATTTCGAGTCCGATCATCAGGATCCGGCCGCGCTCCGCACCGGCGCGGATCTCGACCGGCCGTGAGGAGTCGTTCGAGTGGAAGGACCCCGGCCCGGCGTGCAGCTCCCGGCCGTTCCACGCAACCGAGCCGCCCCCACGCAGCACGAGCGAGAAGTGGAAGCTCTCGGGGTCCGACTGCCGGATGAGCCTCGGCGTGCGCCGGAGGACCACGGGAGGGAAAGCCGCAGGCCACACCGTGACACTGCCCAAGCCAATGACCCGCTGGCGCGCCCGGAAGTCACCGGCGTGGTCACTGGACAACTCCATGGGGGCATGGGTTCTGCCCAGCAGAGCGCGCCAGCAGTCGAAACGGTCCGGCCCGGCGGCGTCTCCGCTGCTGAACACTACCGAGGGCAGGGCCTCCTGAATTGGTGATTCAGCAGGTACAGACAGAACCCCCTTCACCAGGAAACACAATTCGCCGTACCCGGCCCGGCAGCCGGGCGATTCCGAGATCTGCTGGATGTGGCCATACGGCGAGCATCACGCGCGGAACATGCCCGCAGCATCGCCCAACGCGCTCGAAGACGGATCAGCCGATCGGGTGACCGCGGGCATCCTCCCCGCACCGGCCCCGAACACACGCGGCAAACGCCGCCTCTGCGCCCTTCCCCGGGTCACCCCGGCGAAGCACGGGCCCGCACCGCATGGGGATACCGCGGTTACCGGTACCCGTCATATTCGGTGGGGCACGGTCGGGCCGGGCACGGAGCCCGGGGTCGGCCGCGCCGCTATCGCGCTCGGGAGGCGACCGGCCGCTCCCGGGAAGGCCTGGTTCTCGGGACACCGCAACGGCTTGGGCGGCGTGGTGGTCGAGTTGGACGGCGCGGAGGGGTGGTTTCGGTGATGAATTCGGCGCCGTCGCAGATGGGGGTGGTGGCTGCTTGGCGGATGAGCCCGTGTCTGGCTTCCGATCCGGCCCTGCGGCGGAACAACCCCCTGGCGGGTAGTGTCCGCGGTTGCCTCGCATGGTCCTCGGCTCATACCGGCGTGGAGTATGCCCGGACCGGGCGGCGTCTCAACCGTCACCACTTCGGGGAGGACAGCCGCGTCCTGGCCCTTCGGCAGCGGCTCGCTGGAGGGAAAGTCTGTTGTGAGTGGTGTGATGTGGTGCGATGCTGGCGGTGCCGAAGGGGTGTAGCTCAGATGGCCAGAGCGCCGGTCTCCAAAACCGGATGCCGCAGGTTCGATTCCTGTCACCCCTGCCCCACGCAGCGCCCTTGCCGATTCAGGCGGGGGCGCTGCATGTTTTCGCCGGTAACCTATGGCCGCACTGTGCCCCGGTTGCGTGGAATGTCAAAGATCCCAGCTGCCGCATGATTTGGTCCCTTCCGGGTGACGGCGGCACGCACCGGCGCAGAGTTCACGGCAGGCGATGTCCTATGAGTAGAGCAGGACACGCTTGCCGTCTGCCTCCGCTGGACACATCAGCGGGAAATCGCAGGTAGGAACTGTGAATCCGCCATGACCAGATTCCGCATCCGGGACAGACGGTCCCAGCCACCGTGCTTCGGGCGGCGATGCGAACCGCCTCGTCGTTCACGGCCACGGACAGCACCACCAGGTCGGATGTCGACGGGGACAGCAACTTCTACAGTTGGAGCACCACTTCTTCCACGGGCCGACGCCCGTTGATGGACGGGACCGTGGTGTACGCGGCGGTGGCGACGTGCGCGAGGCCGGAGTGCCGACGTGTTTGCCGTCGTACAAGGCGGCGTTTCTTCCGCCGGTTCAAGTTGCTACTCCACTTCGTCTGCCAGCGGCTGACCTGCTGTTGTGCCTGGCATCGCGACAACAGCACTGTTGCAACCGCCCCACCCCGTTGTGGTGATGTCTTCCGCTGCAAGGATGTACTTCATGGTCAGCGTCGAGGAGTGGATCCAGGCCCGGAGAGGCCTGCGGTTGGGCCAGAGGCTTTCAGGGACGGTGACCGCGGTCCCGAATCCGGGCGCAACGGGGATCTTCGTTGACATCGGCCTTCCGGTCGGAGGGTTCGTCGACGTGCTGCTCCTTCCGTTCGCCGCGGAGCGCTGGCCCGCGGTAGGGACCGTGGCGGAGTTCGAGGTCTGGTGGGCCGATGAACGGCCGCAGGTGCGGCTCAAGCCCGTAGGACGCCGGTTCCTGCGCGAGGACTTCGACGAGTGGCTGGCCCAGTGGCGGCCGGGCTGGCCTGAGAACGTGCCCGTGGATCAGGCGTGGGTTGAGGCGGATGCGGCGGTCCGGCGGGATGCCGGTGAGGTTGAGGAGACGCTGCGTGCGGCTGGCTGGCAGCCGGGGCGGCGCGTCCCGGTTCAGCAGTGGCGCGAGACGCTGGAGGCAACTGGGCTGGTCCGGATGCATGAGGCCGCCGAACGCTTCTTGACTGAGTTCGGGGGCTTGGACGTACGGATCAGCGGGCCGGGCATCACCTGTGCAAGGACGCCCTTCAGCTTTGATCCCGAACGCGTGGTGGGCGAGGAGGACCGATTCGCAGACTGGAGCTCGACGGTTGGGCGGGACATCTTCCCGATCGGTGAGCTCGACGAGGGCCGGTTCTTCCTCGGTATCGACGAGACCAGCGAGATCTTTCTGATGGAGACCTGGGTGGCGACGTTCGGACCGGTCCGGGAAGCGCTGGAGAAGCTCGTCCTGGGCATATCTCCACGGCGTATCGGTTGAGGTGAGCCGCCGTCGCAATATCGCGCCGCAGCCGTGTTGCTCTGAAGCGGGGGTCTCCGGTGCTTGTCAGGGCACGCGCTGCGGCTGCCGCGGCATTTTTCGGACCGTGGCCGCGGCAGCATCTCGGTCCTCCCGCCGTTTCCAGTGTTCCCGGACCGGGATCGTGCTGCGGTGGCGGAACGCCGATGCTTCAGGATGCCGAACGGGCCCAGGGCGAGCCGTGCCACCAGCGAGATCCGATCCACCGCCACCGGGCCGCCGAGCTGCGCCAGGGGCACGGCGGCGGTCGCCTACCACACCCCACCGCTGTCGGCCCGGGTCCAGTGCACGGAATGCTGCCCGGCCAGGTCGCCGATCACCGCTGTCGTTCCGTTCCGGGTGGCCACCGCCATGTAGGAGCCGGGCCTGCGGGACGAACACACGTCAGCACGCTGCGGAAACGCGTTTTTGTGCTGGCCCCGGAATCCGCTAGAGTTCAACACGTCGC
>NZ_JBSFNQ010000142.1:0-12412 GCF_053981115.1 Streptomyces sp. NPDC003691
GGGCTGGCTGGCGGACCGGTGTTCTCGGGACCGGCGGCAGTGAGCTGTCGGTGCAGGTGGCGGACCACAACGGCACGCCCTACATCAATGTGGGCCTGGCCGGTGGCAGTGCGGTCAAGTTCGCCAAGAAGGACCCCTTCGGCGTCGACCGGAGTCCCAGCCCCAGCTGGCGCTCCCACAAGGGCTTCGTCGGCGGTGACGACGACTCCTCGACCGGTCTGGTGCATCTGGGGGCCCGCGAGTACGAACCGGCCACCGGCCGGTTCATCTCCGCCGACCCGCTGATCGACATCGGTGACCCGGTCCAGATCAACGGCTACTCGTACAGCGAGAACAACCCGGTCACCTTCGCCGACCCGACCGGTCTGATGTCGGCCGCCCAGGGTGGCGGCGGCGGTGGCGGCGGTTACAACGGCGACGAGTACGGCGGGCCGTCCAAGAGCGAGCTGTCCTGGGCGCAGGCCGAGCAGAACCGTTCGATGTCGAGTGTGATCGCGGACGCGGGCTGGTCCCTGCTGAAGGGTCTGATCGGCTACGACGACATGATCGCCTGCTTCTCCCGGGGCGATCTGTGGGCCTGTGGCCGCATGATCATCGACGCCCTGCCGTGGACGAAGGTCTTCAGCGCGGCGAAGAAGGTCTGGCAGGCCGTCAGCAGGATCTCGGGTGCCATCTCCGCCTGGAAGAAGGCCCAGGAGAAGGCCCGCCAGATCATCGAGATGGCCCGCAAGGCCCAGGAGGCGGCCAGAAAGGCGGCCGAAGCCAAGAAGAAGGCCGCCGAGAAGGCCGCCCAGCTCAAGAAGAAGGCCGAACAGGCCAAGCTGAGAGCGGCGAAGCAGGCGGCGCAGAAGACCGGAAACGCCGTACAGAAGGCGAAGAAGGCCGCGGCCAAGAAAGCCGAGAAGCCCATCAACCGGGCCCGGCAGCAGGTCAAGAAGGAGGATTCACCGGGCAAGAGCGGGCGCAGCGGTTCGCGCAGCGGCAGCTCCCGCGGTGAGGGTTCGTCGAGCGGCGGGGCGGGGCCCGGCTGCAAGTCGGACAGCAACAGCTTCGTTCCCGGCACGCTGGTCCTGATGGCGGACGGTACGACCAAGCCGATCGAAGAGGTCAGGAACGGCGACCGGGTCGTCGCCACCGACCCCGAGACCGGAGAGACCGCCGTCGAGACCGTCGTCGGTGAGATCAGGGGCGAGGGCAGCAAGAACCTCGTCGAGATCACGATCGACACCGACGGGGCGAAGGGCTCGGCCACCTCGACCGTCACCGCCACCGACGGCCACCCCTTCTGGGTTCCCGAGCTGAAGGAGTGGATCGACGCCACCGACCTGGCGGCCGGGAACTGGCTCCGCACCGGAGCCGGCACCCTCGCCCAGATCACCGCGGTCGAGCGTCATACGGCCCAGGCCACGGTCCACAACTTCACCGTCAGCGATCTCCACACCTACTACGTGCTGGCGGGGGCCGTTCCGGTCCTGGCGCACAACTGCCCGACCGGCGGATTCATCTCCAAGATAATCTCCCGTTCGAAGCCGGAACGGCCCGAGCCGAACGCGACCGTGGCGGATCTGCGGAGCATCCGGATCGAGGATGTCGGCGGTACCGACCAGAGCCGTGGTCAGATGAAGAAGCTGAAGAAGCTGGATGAAGACAAGCTGATGACCTCGGTGTTCACACCCAAGTCCGGTCCGGGAGACGTGCTGACCGTGGGAACGGCGGAGAAGCGGATGTCCAACGGCAACCATCGGGCCTATCTGCTGATGGAAGCCGCCAGACATCATGCGAACACCGGTGAGGGCAAGATTGCCTGGGATACACCGATCTACATCCGCAACTGGGAGAACTGGTCGAGCTAGATGGGAATCCTCGGCAGAGGTCCGCGCCCGGGTGCCGTAGGGCCGGAGGAGGTGGCCGGCGCTCTGATCGTCGACGGCTTCCTGGAGATCAGAACGGTCTCCAGGGGAGCCCTCTCCGGTCGGGACACGGACACCACGGCGGCCTTCGAGCGCATCGCGGAGATCTCCAACCTGTGCCATTCGCTGCCCGTCACCACCACCGGCGGACGGCGGGAGCGGGAAGAGCGGGCCGCGCATGCACTCGGCTGGCGCTACACCCATGCGAGTGAGAGCGGCAGGGCCTGGGTCCGGGCGGTTCTCCGGGCCCGGGGAGCAGAGTACGAGCACGCGCTGGAAGAGGCGCTGAAGCGGTTCCGTACGGAGGACTGATTCCGCACCCGTCCTCCTCCGCTCCGGCACCCCGGGGGCCCGTCGCCTGTCACAGGCGGCGGGCCCCCTCGCCGTTCCGTCCGCGCGGCCCGTGCGGCCGCCCGCGGGGTTCCGTCCGCGCGCGGGCGGCGCGGGTCAGTGGGCGGCGTCGAGGCGGGCCCGCTGTTCCGCGGTCAGTTCCAGGTCGACCGCCGCGAGGCTCTCGTCGAGCTGGGCCACCGAGGAGGCGCCGACCAGCGGGATCACCGGGATCTCACCGCCGATGAGCCAGGAGAGGACGACCTGGTTGCGGGTGGCTCCGGTCTCCTTGGCCACGGCGTCCAGGGCCGCGAGCCGTACGGGCGTACCGGCGTGGTCGAAGTCCTCGCCGAAGGGGCGGTTCTCCTGGGTGTAGGCGCCGCCGAGGAGCGGGGTGTAGGCGACCAGGGCGAGTTGAGGCTCCGCGCGGAGATAGCTGATGAGGTCGCCGCCGACGACACCGAAGGGGCCGTCCTGGGAGGCCGCGTCGGGCCGGTCGGTGCGGCGGCGCAGATAGCTGTGGCTGTACTGGAGGACCTCGTAGCCGGGGAGTCCGGCGGCCGCGGCGTGGGCGCGGGAGCGTTCCACCTGCCAGGCCCAGTGGTTGCTGACGCCGAGCAGGCCGGCCGTGCCGTCGGCGACCAGGGCGGCGAATCCTTCGACGGTTTCGGCGAGCGGGGTGGAGCGGTCCTGGATATGGGCGTAGAGCAGGGGGAGCCGGTCCAGGCCGAGGCGTTCGCGGCTCTCGTCCGCGGCGGTGCGGATGGTCCGGGCCGAGAGCCCTTCGGGGTTGTCGATCCACCCGGTGCCGGCTTCCCGGGGGCGGGCGCCCAGCTTGGTGGCGATGGTGATCTCGTCTCCGACGCCGCGGCTGCGGCGCCAGCGGCCGAGGAGCTCCTCGCTCGCTCCGCCGCGGCTGTCGTCGAGCCAGTAGGCGTAGTTGTTGGAGGTGTCGATGAAGGTGCCGCCCGCCTCGGCGAAGCGGTCGAGGACGGCGAACGAGGTCTTCTCGTCGGTGCGGGTGCCGAAGAGCATCGCGCCGAGGCTGAGCACGCTCACGGTGCGGCTGGTGGCCGGGTCGCTGCCGATGCGCCGGTACTTCATGGGTCCCCCTCGGGTGCGGTGGTTCCGCGGCCCGTGCGGTGCGCGGGCCTGCCGAGGAGCATTCCTGTTGGAGTGCGCTGCAAGTCAAGGGCGGTTCGGACGGGCCGTCGCCGCGGGTCCGGCGGCAGCCGGGTACACGGGCCCGACGGCTGCGGAGAGGCCCGCCCGGCGGGTCAGCCTTCGTCGGGTTCGGCGTGGGCGGCCATGATGTCGGTCTCGTACTGGTCGACGACCTGCTCGGCCGTGCGGCCGGTGTAGCGGGCGACCTCGTCCACGGTGGCGACGGCCCAGTTGGCGAGGGACAGGGCGAAGGCGAGTACAGCGTCGGGGCCCTGGGAGCGCCGGACGCCGAGGAGGAAGGCGAGGTTCAGATAGGGGACGAGTTCCGGCGGCTGTTCGGTGTTCTGCCGGACGAGGGCGATGGTGGTCCGGGTCGCCTCCGCGCGCAGCGGCAGCAGCCGCTCGCGCTCGGCCTGGACCTCGGCGACCATCCGCCTGCGCGATTCCCTGTCCACGCGACCTCCCCGTCCGCGGCGCTCTCCGCCGGGAGCCACGGTACGGAAGCGGGGCGGGCCGGGTGGGGGAAACGGGTCAGGCGCTCCCCCCGGGGCCGGAACGGCGGGTCCGGGGCCGTATGGGTGCCCGGTAGTGGACTGGTGTTCCGTACGGCGCCCGGTGGACGGGCGCCGTACGGCGGGGTGCGTCGTCCGGCGGTCAGAAGCGGACGGACCAGGTGACCGACGCCTTCATGGTGGCGGCGATCTGCGGGTCGCGGACCGACGGGCTGCGGTCCTCGGCGGTGACGGTGAGCCGGTGGGCGCGCCGGTCGAGCAGGCGCGGGGCGAGGTGGGCGACCTTCACCTCGGAACGTCCGGCGAAGCGGGGCAGTTCCTTGCCGTCGAGGTACCAGCGGAGGGTGAGCTGCCGGCCGTCGGCGCCGGTCAGCTTCACCGGGGCGGCCTTCGCGGTGTGGCGCAGCCGCAGCACGCTGTCCGTGGGCGTGACGGCGGTCACCGGCTTGGCGTGGCGGTAGAAGCCCGCGATCATCGCCTCGGTGCCGGGGAGGTTGAAGGGCTTGTCGACGGAGCGCATCATCGAGTTCTCGGTGGGCCGGTTGAGGCCCTTGACGAAGTAGCCGCCGCCTTCGTAGGCGCCGACGGTGCCGCCGTCGGGCGAGGTCTCGCCGAGCCAGCGGTGCCACTTGACGCGCTGCTGGCCGATGGCGGCCGCAGAGAGCGTGGAGATGTTGGTGTCGGCGGGCTCGGGGCCGGTGTACTGCTCGTAGCCCGGGTAGCCGGGGTAGAAGTACTCGTCGGCGAGCTTGCCGAGGGAGTGTCCGGTCTCGTGGATGGCGACCTGGCCGGACTTGGGGTTGCCCGCGGACGCGGTGGCGATGCCCTCGTAGCCGAGGCTCTGGCTGGGCTCGTTGTATCCGGCGCCGCCGTACTTGGTGCTGTTGGCGAGGACGATGACGAGGTCGGCCTCGGGTGCCTTGGCGGCGTAGCGGTCGACCTTGGCCTGGTCGATGCAGAGGAGCCGCTCGATGTCACCGCACCAGAAGTAGGAGCCGAGGGCGGTGTCGCGGACGGTGGCCCGGTCCGGGTCCCCGGTGACGCCGGACTGGTTGGAGACGGCGTCGACGGCCCAGACGTTGAAGAGTCCGCGGTAGGTCGTGTACGGCTCGACGGCGGCGGTCTGGTCCCAGATGGCGCGGGCGTCGGCCTGGAAGCGGGGCAGTTCGGCGGCGGTGTAGCCGTCGCCGATGACCACGATGTCGAGGCGGTCGGCGGTGCTGCCGGTGCCGGTCAGCCGGGTGACGCGGCCGTCCTCGGCGGCTTCCGCGGCGGACAGCTTCGGGGCGGGCCGGTCCCGGCCCGCGGCCGGGACGAGGGTGTGGCCGGAGCCGGCGGCGGCGCCGTACTCCGGGCCGGGTATCTCGACCTCGACCCGCGGCGGTACGGTCGGTCCGGCGGCGGCCTGGTCGGCGCTCGCGCCGGGGGCCACGACGAGGGCGGCGGTGACGACGGCGGCGGCACCGGCCGCGGTCAAGGCTCCGCGTCGGATGAACGAGGGCATAACGGGTCCCCTCCCCAGAGGCGATTCAAGTCGAGTTAAACAATGAGTTAAGTCCACTTAATTGCGTGCTTAAGCTAGGGGTCCCGGACCCGACTGCGCAATGCCCCGCGGACGGTCGATACTGGGGGTCCGAATCGGCAGGGGGGTTCTGGGTGCAGGGGGATTCCATGGAGGACCAAGAGGCCGGGATCGGCCGCCGGGTGCAACGGCTGCGCAAACAGCTCGGCATGACACAGCGTCAGCTCGCCGAGCCGTCGTACACCCCCGCGTACATCTCCATCGTCGAGTCCGGGCGGGTCCGGCCGTCGGAGGCCGCGCTGCGGTTTCTCGCCGGACGGCTCAACACCTCGGTGGAGGAACTGACGACCGGGCGGCCCGCCCGGCTCGCCACCGAACTGCGGCTCGCCCTCACCGACGCCCAGCGCGAGCTGGCCACCGGCTCCGCCGCCGACGCCGCCGGGGCCTTCGAACGCGTCGCCGCCGACGCGGCCCGGCTGGGGCTGGATCCCGAGCAGGCGGAGGCCGCCCTCGGGCTCGGGGACTGCGCGCTGGAGACCGGGGACCTCGAAGCCGCACTGGGGCACTTCGAGGAGGCGGAACGGCTGCTGGCCGATGCCCCGCTGCCCCGGCGGGCACGGGCGGTACGCGGCCGGGCGGTGGCCCATCTGCTCACCGGCGAACTGCGGTACGCCTGTTATCTGCTGGAGTCGGCGATCGAGGAGCTGAGCACCAGCGGGCTGGCCGATCCGGAGGCGCTGGTGCTGCTGTACGCGGCCGTCATCGGCCCGTACATCGATATGGGGGCGCATGCCCGGGCGGCGCATGCGGCCGAACTCGCGCTGGCGCTGGCGCCGCGGGTCAGCGATCCGGCGCTGGTCGCCGGGATGCACCGGCAGGTGGCACGGACCTTCCTCGCCGAGGGCCGGATCGCGGACGCCGACGCCTCACTGGCCAAGGCGCAGGCCATATACCGTCAGCTCAGGCTGGGCACCGATCTCGCCCACTGCCACTGGATGCGCGGCTACGTCCATGCCCAGGGCGGTGAACTCGCGCTCGCCGAAACCGAGCTGCGGACCGCCCGGGACATGCTCAGCGCCCGCCGCGCGGAGCTGTTCACCGCGCAGGTGGAGGTGGAGCTGGCGGACGTGCTGCGGCGGATGGGCCGCTACGACCAGGCCGCGGAGGTGGCCGGGACGCTGCTGCGGCTGGACGACCGGCACGGCGCGGTGCACGCGGGCGGTGCGCACCGGCTGCTCGGGCTGATCGCCGAGGAGCGCGGCCGGGCCGAGGAGGCCGAGGAGCACTATGTGAAGGCGCTGGCGCTGCTGGAGCGCAGCGGCGCGAGCGGGGATCTGGCGGACCTCTGCCGGCTGCTGGGGGACCTGTTGCGGCGGGCCGGGCGGGTGGAGGCGGCGATGGACGCCTACCGTACGGGGCTGGGCTACCGGGCGGCGCCGGGGACGACGACGCTGGGTCCGCCGCCCGCCGCTCCCCCGCGCCCGGAGGAGTGAGGGCGCGGAGGAGCGGAGGAGTGGGGGCACGGAGTACGGCCGGGGCGCTGCCGTTCAGGGGCGGACCCGGTCCAGGGAGGGCATCAGGCGCAGGGCGTTGTCGCGGTTGATGCGGCGCCGCTGCAGCGGGGTGAGCCCGGCGGCGCGGTCCAGCGCGGGCAGCGCGACATCGGTGATGGTGTCGGCGGGCGTGGCCGGCCAGTCGCTGCCGTAGAGGATGCGGGTGGGGTCGGTGGTGGCCAGCAGGGCGGCCGCGGCGGCCGCGCCCAGGGGGGCGGCGGTGTCGTAGTAGAAGCGGTGCAGATGGTCCCGTACCCGTTCGGCCTCGACCTCCGGTGTCAGGAAGTGGGCGAAGGCGCTCATCCGGTCGGCGATGAACGGGAGGAACCCGCCGCCGTGCGGCAGGATGAACTTCAGCCGGGGGTAGCGGTCGAGCGTCCCGTTGACGATGAGACTGACGGCCGCGCGGGTGGTGTCGAGGGGGAAGTCGCAGTAGAACGCGGGCACCCCGGGGACGGCGGGCCGGGCGGGGTCGGTGCCGGGCAGCTCGTGCGGATGGGTGTTGACGACCGCCGCCCGTTCGTCGAGTTCGGCGAACAGCCGGTCCTGGGAGGGGTCCCCGAGATAGATGCCGCGAGTGTTGGCGCGGGTCTGGACGCCGACGGCGCCCAGTTCACCGAGGCCCCGGGCGATGGAGTGGCGCGAGGTCTCCAGGTCGTCGGGGAAGACCGGGGTGAAGAAGGCGAACCGGCCGGGGTGGTCGGCGATCAGCCGGGCGACCGCGTCCAGGGCCACATCGACGCTCTCCCGGCGCTGGGCGGCGGATGCGAAACCGCGGACCGGCATGGCGGGGCTCACGACCGCGGTCGCGATCCCGGCCCGGTCCATCAGACCGAGGGTGGTGTCCGCGTCCCACCGGGTCCACCAGGGCAACTGGGCGGCCGACACCAGGCCCTTCCGTTCGGCCCAGGCGAGCCATTCGGGAGCGGTGTAGTGGTGGTGGACGTCGATACGGGCGGCCCGGCCGTCGGCACCGGGCCGGCCGGGTACCGCGGGTCCGGAGGCCGCGGGGCGGGCCGCGGCCGGGGTGGGGGCGGCCACGGCCGCTGCCGCGGCGGCGGCAGCGGGGGCCATCAGCAGCAGGTTCCGGCGGCCCACGGCCGGGGGCTCGTTCGACATGTCCGTGTCCCTGGTCGGTGCGGGGATGGGGCTCCCACTCTGGGCCGCCGGCGCCCGGCGCACGCCGGGCACACGCCGGGCGGGCGCCGGGATCGCCCGAATGCGGGCGCCGCCGGGACGGCCGGGCGGGTGATCCGCGGCGCGGTCCGCCGGGCGCCTCGCGCCGGGGGCCGCGGCGGGGCGTGGCATGGTCCGGCCCCGCGGCGGGGCGCCGCGGGGCCGGATCCGGTGGTGCGGGTCAGGGCGACGGGGTCCCGGAGCTGTCGGAGGTTCCGGAGGTCTCGGAGGTCTCGGGAGTCGCCGACGGCGAGGAGGCGGACGGGGAGGTGGACGGGGAGGCCGACGGCGACGGGGACTCGGTGCCGCTCTGCTTCTCCTGGGCGCTCCCGGTCGGCAGGGCGTAGACGTGGTCGGGACTGACGATCTCGGTGACGGCCTCGGCGAAGAGCGTGCTCGGCTCGGCGCCGTCGTGGAGGATGTCCGTGTTGATGACGATGACCATCGTGGCCTGCGACTCGGGCAGATAGACGGCGACCGCCTCGTAGCCGGGCAGCGAGCCGTTGTGGCCGATCCAGCCGTTGGTGTTGAAGATGCCGAGGCCGTAGCCGGTGCCCGGGAAGCCGGTGTCCTCGAATTCGAGCCGCTGGTTCTGGGTCTCCGGGGTCAGCAGGGTGCCGGTGGCCAGCGTACGGGCCCAGCTCCGCAGGTCCTCCAGGTCCGAGATCATCGCCCCGGCGGCCCAGCCCCACGAGGGGTCCCAGTCCGTGGCGTCCTCGACCTTCCCGGACGCGGTCTGGTTGGTGTAGCCGTGGGCGTGCGGGCTGGGGAACTCGGCGCCGACGGGGAAGAGGGTACGGTCGAGACCGGCCGGGTCCAGGACATGGTCCTGGATATAGCGGGCGAGGGGCGCACCGCCCGCCTTCTCCACCACCAGCCCCAGCAGGATCAGATTGGTGTTGCAATAGTCGAAGCGTTCACCGGGCGGGAAGAGCACCGGGTGCTTGAACGAGTAGTCGAGGAGTTCCTGCGGGGTGAAGGGCCGGTTCGGGTCGGTCGTCAGCGCCTTGTAGAAGTCTGGGTCCTCGGAGTAGTTGTAGAGCCCGCTGCGCATTCCGGCCAGTTGCCGCAGGGTGATCTCGTCGCCGTTGGGCACCCCTGACACGTACTTCCCGATCGGGTCGTCGAGGCCCACCTTGCCCTCGTCGGCGAGTTCGAGGACGGCGGTGACGGTGAACGTCTTGGTGAGACTGCCGATCCGGGTGTAGAGGTCGCTCTCCATGGGGGCGCCGGTGGACTTGTCGGCGGTGCCGAAGGAGCGTACGTAACTGCCCTTGCCGGGCGCCCAGACGCCCACCGACACACCGGGTACCGAGGTTTCGCTCTGCACCTTGCGGATGGCGTCGTCGAGCCGGGCTGCCACGGAGGCGTCGAGTTCGGTGAAATCCCCGCTCGGTGAGGGCGAGGGGGCGAGAACGGAACCGGCGGGCGCGGTGGCCGCGAAGGGGTGCGCGGCCGGTGCGGCCGCGCCGTACGCGAGTCCGGTGGACGCCGGTGCGAGCAGCAGTCCGGCGAGTGCCGTGCTCACCCAGGCGGTACGCCAGCGGGGCGACGGAGACTTCACGGCGGCCCTCCTCCGACGGGGACAGGGGTCTGTCCAGGCTAGGCCCGTTCGGGTGAGCCCGCACGGCGGGGCGGATGCCCCGGCGCGGGGCGCGGGAGCACCGCCCGTACGGCCCGGTGCCCGGTCCCGCCGCGGGGGCCGCACCGGTGGCCGGTCACCGTTCGTGCAATTGCATACGCGATTGCATCCGGGTTTCCGTACGGTGGAGTGTGCACGGAACGGAACCGGAACACATGCTTCACGAGGGGCCTCGCAGTGGAACAGATCTACAACGGTGTGCGGGCGACCGCGCTGTCCTCGGTCACCTGGACGAAGAGCAGCCAGAGCAATGCCACGGGCAACTGTGTCGAGCTGGCCGCGCTTCCCGGCGGGGCGGTCGCCATCCGCAACTCCCGTGATCCCCACGGCCCGGCGCTGATCTACACGCGCGACGAGGTCGCCGCCTTTGTGGCGGGCGCCCGGGCAGGCGATTTCGACGCGGTCATCGGCCGATAATCCACGGGCGGGCGCGGGGTTCGGCCGGGCCCGCCCCGGCATGGTGAATACTGGCGTTCCTCCCGTATCCCGACCCGCGTCCGCAGGAGCGCCCGATGGCTTCAGCCGAACCCTCCGAGCCGTGGTTCCTCCGGCCACTGGGCCCGGTGGAGAACAACCCCACGGCGCTCCGGCTGATCCTCGGCGGCAAGCTGCGCGAGCTGCGGATCACGGCGGGCCTCGACCCCGCCGACGTGGACTCCCGGCTCGGTTTCTCCCGTTCGAAGACCAGCCGCATCGAACTCGGGCGGCACGGCTGCAAACGGGCCGACGCCCTGGCGCTGCTGGCGCTGTACGGAGTGGCGGGCGAGGACCGGGTCGGGGAGTTCATGCGGCTGCTGGAGCAGTCGCACCGCCCCGACTGGTGGCGCTCGTACAGCGATGTGCTGTCGGACTTCTTCACCCCGCTGGTCGCCCTGGAGGGGGCGGCGGAGCGGATCCGTACGTACGAGCCGTTCTATGTGCCCGGGCTGCTCCAGACACCGGCGTACACCCATGCCGTCATCAAGGCGGGCCCCGGCGGGCTGTCGGCCCGGGACGCGATCCGCCGGGTGGAGCTGCGGCAGGAGCGGCAGCGGCAGCTCGACCTGCCGGACGCGCCGCGGCTCTGGGCGATCGTCGACGAATCCGTTCTGCTGCGGGCGGTCGGCGGCCGGGAGGTGATGCGCTCGCAGCTGGAGCATCTGCTGAAGATGATGGAGCGGCCGCGGGTGACGCTCCAGGTGGCCCCGCTGGACGTGTCGGCGGCCATCGGCATCGGTACCGGGGTGACCTTCCTCCGGTTCGCCCTCGGCGATCTCAAGGACGCGGTCTACCTCGAACATCTGACGGACTCGACCTTCAGTCAGAAACCGAAGGTGGTGGAGGAGTACCGGGACATGATGGACCGGCTGGGGGCCTGTGCGCTCACTCCGGTGGAGTCGGCGAAGGTGCTGCGCCGTCAGCTCGGGGTGCTGAGCGGGGCCTGAGCCGGGCCCGCGCGGGGCCGGACGGTCCTGCGGTTCGCCGCCCGGCGGACGGCAGGCGGCGAACCGGCACCCCGGTGTCCGGGATGCCGCTCCCCCGCGGCCGCAGCACGGCTCAGCCGATTCGGGCGATACCTCCCCATTCAATCCATTCGTCGGTCTGCTGGACCGGGTCGAGGTCGCTGTCCGGCCGCCAGGCCGACACCTCGACCAGGCCGGGTTCGAGGATCTCCAGGCCGTCGAAGTAGGCGCGGACCTCGCTCTCTTCGCGGACCCGGCCCCAGGTGCCGCCGGTCGCCCGTGCCATGAAGTCGGTGACGTAGCGGCGGATCTCCGGCCGGTCGCTGACCAGCTGGCAGACGACGAGGAAGCTGCCGGGGGCGAGGGACGCGGCAACCCGGCGCAGCAGGGCCGCGGGGTCGCTCTCGTCCGGGATGCAGTGCAGGACCGAGACGAACAGCGCGGCGACGGGCCGGGTGAAGTCGATGAGCCGGCGGGTCTCCTCGTGCCCCAGGATGCCGCAGGTGTCCCGCAGGTCCGCCTGGAGGACCACGGTGCGTTCGTCCTCCTCCAGCAGGGCGCGGCCGTGGGCCAGGACGATCGGGTCGTTGTCGACGTACACCACGCGGCAGCCGGGGTCGACGGCCTGGGCGACCTGGTGGACGTTGTCGCGGGTGGGCAGTCCGGAGCCGTGGTCGATGAACTGGCGTATGCCGTAGTCGCGGGCGAGGACACGGACCGCGCGGCGGAGGAAGCGCCGGTTGTTGACGGCCAGCGTCCGTGTGCTGGGCACCTGCTCCAGCAGCTTCTCGCTGGCGATCCGGTCGGCTTCGTAGTGGTCGCTGCCCCCCAGGTAGTAGTCGTACATCCGGGCCACGCTCGGCACCGTGGTGTCGATGGCCTCGGGGCGCCACGACGTGATCTGCATCCGGTTGCTCACCCGCATTCCCGTTCGTTCGAGCGGTGGCCCATGCTAGGGCGTGTCTGACGAATAGCGTTGTCCGCCCGGAGGGCGGGGCCTACGGCGTCCGGCGCGTGCAATCGCAAGGCGGTGGGGGTACCCCCGGCGAAGCCAGGGGGCGGTTTCCCTCGTACTGGACGTACTTGGGAAATCCCGACAACGCTGGGGGTCCCCCCGTGCCCGCAGGGCACAGGGGGAGAGTGTGCGTGCCGGGCGTCGCG
>NZ_JBSFNQ010000143.1:0-12392 GCF_053981115.1 Streptomyces sp. NPDC003691
GAATGCCGCTTCCGCTCCGGCGGCGGCGAGTGGCTCCATGTCGAGTCCACCGTCAACCGCCATGCCTCTCCGGGCTCCGCCGCCCCCTGGGCGGTGGTCCCGGCACACCGGCACCGGCGCCGGACCGGGGTCCCCGGTGCGTTGCCGCTCTCCCGGGCCGAGGCCGTCCCTGGCGGCCCGGGCGGCCGGGGGTGCCGCCGCCGCAGATGAGCGGCGGCACCCGTGCCGGCACCGCGGAAGACGGTCACGGCGGCCCGTCCGCCGAGGTCACGGCCGCTCCTCCGCCGTCCCGTCCGGACGGGCGGCAACCGGCCCGCCCCGGGCGCGTGCCGTCCCGTCCGGGCCGGTGGCAGCCGGCCCGCCTCCGCCGCGCCCGGAGGGGCCGCCCCGGCCACATCCGGACCGGCCGCCGCGGACCGGACTCCAACAACCGGCCGCCGCGGGGCGGACGGCGCACGGACGGCGCAGGGAGGGCGTACGAGCGCCGTTCGCGCGGACCGCGCCTCGCCGGGCCGCCCGGCGGCGGCCCGGCGGCTCCGGCGGACGGTTCCGGCCGATTCCGCGCTCCCGTGACGAAGCGCCTACGCCCCGGATACGCTGAGGTGCCCAGTTCAGCAGGTGTGCGGGGCGGGGCAGTTGGGAATGAGCCGCGGAGGCGGCGGCGACGGGGCGATGGGGGCGGCAAGTGGCGGACGGATTCGACTTCTCTCCCGGGGCGCAGATCCCGATCCAGGGCGCGGCGGGCCAGACGGCCGCGACCAGCGCCCTGGCCTCGGCGGCGTACCGCGACAGCCCGGTCGCGCAGATCCTCGACGCCAACAACGACTGGCACAAGTCCGATGTGAAGAAGGGGAAGTTCTCCCTCTTCGAGCCCAACTTCGGGGAGGCGTTCTCCCGTGCGGTGCAGAACCGCACCCTCGGCGGCGGGCGGGGCGCGCTGATCCAGTCCTTCGGCACGGACGCCCGGATGGTGGTCGAGCACTGTCTGGCCGCCAACGGGCTGCGCAAGGAGCGCGACACCAAACTGACGGTGATCACCGCCGTCTGCGGGCTGCTCTTCCTGCCCGGGACGCTGCTCTGGATGGGCGTCTTCCAGCTCCGCCGTACGCTGGCCGGTGCCCAGGACAAGAAGGCCGGGGCGCTCGGCACGGTCCTGCTGCTCGCCATGGCCGCGGCCGCCGTGGTCCTCGTGGTCAACCTGCCCGCCCTGGGCCTCCTCGGCTACTACCTGCTGGGAATGATCGTCGCGCCGGTGGTCGGCTGGTTCCTGGCCAAGCGGATCTGCGAGAAGTCCGCGGTCGACATGCGGGCCCGCTGGGACGGGCTGCTGTCGGGCGGCGGGGTGACGGCCAAGGTGCCCGAGGCGGTACCCGGCAACCCCAACGAGAAGGGGCGCGAGGAGCTGCGCCAGGGCCTGGAGAAGCTCTCCGCCGAACAGCAGGCCAATTCGGTCTTCTACGCGGGCCCCAAGGGCATACTCGGCATGGGCACCCGCTGGGGAAGCTGGCAGATGGCCGAGGAGCTGGTGTCCCGGGAGCCGGGCAAGGAGATCAACCAGTTCCGCAGCTGGGACGTGATACGGGCGATCCACGACAAGCTGAAGCTGCTGGAGCGCGGTCCGCTGAACTCGGGCGGTTTCCCCACCCCCTCGGTCAAGCACTGGATCGTCTCGCCGGTGGCGGAGGGCGCGGGCGGGGTGTCCCGCCCCGACGGGCAGGACGTGGAGGCGTTCCAGGTCAAGCCGCACGAGATACAGCGGATCTGCAACCACCAGCAGTTCAGCGGCGGCAACCGGCACTACCTCGGAGTCCAGTTCGTCCTCTGGGACGGCCAGCTCGTGATCACCATGATGATCAACGTCACGGTCCTTCACGAGACCCTGCGGGTCGAGGTGACCGGTCATGCGCTGGGCCCGGTCCACGGTCTGTTCACCACCAAGTCGTCGCCCAAGACGAGGACCGTGAGCAAGACGATCCGCTTCTGGGAGACCCGGGACATCGTGCTGCCGCTGGTGGAGCCGAAGGAGGTGGTCCGGCTCGCGGTCCGCGCCCCCTTCACCTGGTACCCGCCGCTGCTGGAGTTCCTCGGCGGCAAGCTGGCGCTGCCGGAGCCCTTCGGACTGCGGCACGCCTGGGCCGAGCAGCCGTGGCGGCACCGCTTCATGGCCGACGACGCGATGCGCGCGGCCACCCCGGTGCTGAGGGTCGCCCATGCGGCGGCGCTCAAGGTGCTGGAGGAGAACGGCGTGGACACCGAGCGCTTCGGCAGCCGCTCCATGGCGGTCAGCGGCGCGGTCCAGGACCCGTCCCCCCGCAAGGCGGACCTCTACGACGCGTGACGCGCACGGCGGACGGGCCGCGACGGCAGTGCCGCGCGGCCCGTCCGCCGTTCCGGAACGCGTCCGGGGCGGCTCAGACCGGCCAGGCGGCGGCGAGCATCGCCCGGGTGTCGGCGAGCAGTTGCGGCAGGACCTTGGTGTGCCCGACGACCGGCATGAAGTTGGTGTCCCCGCCCCAGCGGGGCACGATGTGCTGGTGGAGATGGGCGGCGATACCGGCTCCGGCCGCGGTGCCCTGGTTCATCCCAATATTGAAGCCGTGGGCGCCGGACGCGGCGCGCAGCGCGGTCATCGCCCGCTTGGTGAAGAGCGCCAGCTCCGCCGTCTCGACCTCGTCCAGCTCCGTGTAGTCGGCGACATGGCGGAACGGCACCACCATCAGATGCCCGCCGTTGTAAGGGTAGAGGTTCAGCACCGCGTAGACGGCCGAGCCGCGGGCGATGATCAGCCCGTCCTCGTCGGATTTGCCGGGCAGGGAACAGAACGGACAGCCGTCGCCCGCCTCGGGCCCGCTGGGCTTGTTCTCGCCCTGGATGTACGCCATCCGGTGCGGCGTCCACAAGCGCTGGAACGCGTCCGGCGTCCCCACCCCGATCTGCTGTTCCGGCTCGTTCGTCATGCTGTGCAGCATATGGCGTGGACGGTGCGCCGCGTGTCGCCGGGGGCGGTCCCCCCGCCGTTGGCGATGCTGGTCCGGTGAACCCACCGAGAACGGTACGTACGCCTTGAACGGCCCGCACGCTCCCGGCGGCCCGGGAGGCCCGGAAGCCGGCCGGGACGGCGACGGGAACCGCGGTACGGGCGGTGGCCGGGACCGCGGTTCGGGCGGCGGTCCGGACGACGGGCCCGCCGGAGGCCGCGAGGACCGGATGTGGCGCTGGCGCCGCCGGACCGAGGCCCCGCTCTTCGTCGCCTCGACGGTGTTCCTCGGCTGCTACGCGGTCCGGATCCTCGACGACGACCTGCCCCCCGGCTGGCAGGACGCCCTGCTCGCGGTCACCTACACGACCTGGGCGATGTTCGTCGCGGACTTCCTGGTCCGCTGGCGGATCAGCGGCCGCGGGCTGTCCTTCGTCCGTACGCATCTGCTGGACGCGGTCGTGGTGGTGCTGCCGCTGCTGCGCCCGCTGCGGATCGTGGAGATCTACGACTCGGTCCAGCACCGCCACGAGCACGCCCGGCTCTCCCTGTACGCGCGGGTGATGTCGTACGCGAGCATGACCGCCGTGCTCCTCGGCTTCGCGGGCGCGCTCACGGTGTACGCGGCGGAGCGCTACGCCCCGGGTGCCACCATCAGGACCTTCGGTGATTCGGTGTGGTGGGCCTGCTCCACCCTGACGACGGTGGGGTACGGGGACGTGACGCCCGTGACGCCCAAGGGCCGGACCGTCGCCACGTTCATGATGGCCGGCGGGCTGGCGCTGCTGGGCGCGGTGACGGGTTCGTTCTCGTCGTGGCTGATCCAGCGGTTCGCGCTGGCCGAGGACAGAAGGCCCCCGGGGGGATCCCCCGGGGGCCTCTTCTGAACGTACGGGTTCCGAACCTACGGGTTCCGAACCTGCGGGCCCGGCCCGCGGCGGGTCAGACCTGGACGCGGTCGGCGACGACCTGTGCCAGCTTCGCCAGCGCCTGCTCGCGCGGGACGCCGTTCTCCTGGGAGCCGTCGCGGTAGCGGAAGGAGACCGTACCGGCGTTCATGTCCTCGTCACCGACGATGATCATGAAGGGGACCTTGAGCTTCTGGTGGTTCCGGATCTTCTTCTGCATCCGGTCGGACGAGGCGTCCACCTCGACCCGCAGACCGAGCTTCTTCGCGTCGGCGGCGAAGCCCTGGAGGTACTCGACATGGGCGTCGCCGATCGGGATGCCGACGGCCTGGACCGGGGCCAGCCACGGCGGCATGGCACCCGCGTAGTGCTCCAGCAGAACCGCGAAGAACCGCTCGATGGAGCCGAACAGCGCCCGGTGGATCATGACGGGCCGCTGCCGGGAGCCGTCGGGGGCGGTGTACTCCAGGTTGAACCGCTCGGGGAGGTTGAAGTCGAGCTGGATGGTCGACATCTGCCAGGTGCGGCCGATGGCGTCCCGCGCCTGCACGGAGATCTTCGGGCCGTAGAAGGCGGCGCCGCCCGGGTCGGGGGTGAGCGGCAGGCCCTGCTTCTCGGCGACCTCGGCGAGGACCCGGGTGGCCTCCTCCCAGGTCTCGTCCGAGCCGACGTACTTCTCCGGGTCCTTGGTGGACAGCTCCAGATAGAAGTCGGTCAGACCGTAGTCGCGCAGCAGGTTGAGCACGAAGGTGAGGGTGCGGTCCAGCTCCTCGGCCATCTGCTCGCGGGTGCAGTAGATGTGCGCGTCGTCCTGGGTGAAGCCGCGGGCCCGGGTCAGTCCGTGCACCACGCCCGACTTCTCGTAGCGGTAGACCGTGCCGAACTCGAACAGCCGCAGCGGCAGTTCACGGTAGGAGCGGCCCCGCGCGTCGAAGATCAGGTTGTGCATCGGACAGTTCATGGGCTTGAGGTAGTAGTCCGTACCACCGTCGAGCTGCATGGGGGGGTACATGCCCTCGGCGTACCAGTCGAGGTGACCGCTCTTCTCGAAGAGGGCGCCCTTGGTGGCGTGCGGGCTGTAGACGAACTCGTACCCCTCCTCCTCGTGGCGCTTGCGCGAGTAGTCCTCCATGGTGCGCCGGATGATGCCGCCGCGGGGGTGGAAGACGGCCAGGCCGGAGCCGATCTCGTCGGGCACGGAGAACAGGTCCAGCTCGGAGCCCAGCCGGCGGTGGTCGCGCTTCTCGGCCTCGGCGAGGAAGTCGAGATGGGCCTTCAGCTCGTCCTTCGACGGCCAGGCGGTGCCGTAGATCCGCTGGAGCATGGGGTTCTTCTCGCTGCCCCGCCAGTACGCGGCGGCGTTCCGCATCAGCTTGAACGCCGGGATCGCGCGGGTGCTCGGCAGGTGGGGACCGCGGCAGAGGTCCTTCCAGCACAGCTCGCCGGTCTTCGCGTCGAGGTTGTCGTAGATCGTCAGCTCGCCCGCGCCGACCTCGACGTCCGCGCCGTCGTCGCTGGAGGCGGCGCCCTTGAGGCCGATCAGCTCCAGCTTGTACGGCTCGTCCGCCAGCTCCTCACGGGCGGCCTCGTCGCTCACCACCCGGCGCGCGAAGCGCTGACCGCGCTTCTGGATCTCCTGCATCTTCTTCTCGACAGCCTTGAGATCCTCGGGCGTGAACGGCTTCTCGACGTCGAAGTCGTAGTAGAAGCCGTCCTTGACCGGCGGGCCGATGCCGAGCTTGGCCTCCGGGAACAGCTCCTGGACGGCCTGGGCCATCACATGGGCGGTGGAGTGGCGGAGGATGTCGAGACCGTCCGGGGAGGAGATCTCGACCGGCTCGATCTCCTCGCCGTCGACGAGCGCGTACGCCAGGTCCTTCAGCTCGCCGCCGACCCGGGCGGCGATCACGGAGCGCTCGCCGGCGAACAGCTCGGCGGCCGTCGTACCCGTAGTCACCACGCGCTCTTCCCGCTCGGAATCGCGTTGGATGATCACACGGACGTCGGACACCGGTTTCTCCTGACTGACAAGGGGGCGCTCCGGCGGACACCGGGCACCGTCGAATCGTACCGAGCCCGGGGCGGCCCTCGCGAAACGGTTTGGCCCGGGGCGTCCGGGCCGCGGCGGCGCGGGGCCGCCGCGCCGGTACCGGAGCCGGGCGGAACAGTGCCGCGCCGTGCGTCCGGAGCCGGGCGGAACGGTCCCGCGCCGTACGTCCCGCGCCGGGCGGAACGGTCCCGCGCCGTACGTCCCGCGCCGGGCGGAACGGTCCGGCGGTGTCTTTCGGCCCCGGGCGGCGGCCGGGCCGCCGGACCGCCCGGGCGGGTGCGGCGCGGGTGTCACACCTCGTCGCCGGGACCGGCGCGCAGCGATTTCAGCAGGCGCTCGGCCTCGGGGCCGTCGGCGGGCAGCGCGAGCACCCCGGAGGCGTCGGTGAGCCGGCGGAAGCCGCCCCGGCTCTCCAGCCGGCCGGTGACCCGGAGGGGCACTCCGGCCAGATGGGCCTGCCCGGCGACGCGGTACGCGTCCTCCTCCAGCACCGTACGGACCTGCGGCACCTCGGCACCCGTCAGCACCCGCAGTCTGACCGTGCCGGGGCCGCGCGGGCCGGGGCGGCGCAGTCCGACGACGGCTCCGGTGACCCGGACCGGAACGGACGGCTCACGGCGGACGTAGCGGGCGCTCGCCGCCCGCAGGGCGGGCAGGTCGCCGGGGGTGAACTCGACCGGCGACGGGCGTGCCGCGCAGTGGTCCGGCGGTCCGGCCGCCGGGGACCAGGCCAGCCGGACCGCCGCGCCCTCGGAGCCGCGGACCAGGGCGACGAGCCCTTCCGTCAGCTCCTGGCTGACGCCGACCGCCACGGCCGCGTCGTACGCCTCCATCCGGCCCGTCGCCCGCTGGTAGTCGGTGGCGTCCCGGGCGGCGGCGAGCGCTCCGTAGAGGGCGACGGCGAGGGCCCGTCCGCCGGCCACCGGCACCAGGGCGGTCAGGGAGCGGCCGCCCTGCCCGGGGGCGACGAGGACGCCGTCGAGGAGGGCCCGGGCCCGGCGGCGGTGCCGGGCGCCGTGGTAGCCGGCCCGGCCGTACGCGGCCAGGGCACCGGCCATCAGCAGTTGCCGGGCGGCGGTGCGCAGGGCTTCCTGCGCGG
The DNA here is from genome assembly GCF_053981115.1 of Streptomyces sp. NPDC003691. Taxonomy (NCBI): domain Bacteria; kingdom Bacillati; phylum Actinomycetota; class Actinomycetes; order Kitasatosporales; family Streptomycetaceae; genus Streptomyces; species Streptomyces sp. NPDC003691. The sequence continues at coordinate 7,035 of NZ_JBSFNQ010000143.1, forward strand.
CCCACGGCACGGCGCCCGCCGGGCCCGGGGGCACCTCGCGCCACCAGTGGATCTCGTCGCCGGGGACGGTGAGGCCGGCGAGGACGTCCCGGGCCGACGGCACGGCGTCGCGGGCCAGGGCGGCGAGCGCCCCGAGGGCCTCGCCGACGAGGTCGGCGCAGTCCGGCAGGGCGCGGGTCTCGGGGACGAGCAGGCTGGTGCGCCCGCCGTCCGCACCGGGCGGGCTCCACCGGGCGTAGCGCCCGGCGGCGCCGCCGCGGCGGCGCCAGCCGTGCCGGTCGAGCAGGGCGCCGAGGACGGCCGGGTCGACCCGGGCGGGGTCGGGGCCCGCGGGGCCGGGCGGGGCGCCCGGGAAGGGCGGGGCCGCGGGCAGCGGCCGGAGCCGGGGCCGTACGGCGTCGTCCGGGGTGTCACCGGGAACGGGGATCACGGTCTGCCTCCCGACCCGACCCGCGCCATGATCTCCCGCAGCGCCCGGTCGTCGAAGATCCGCGCGGTGGGGATCCGTACCGTCGTCCGGCGCCGGCCCGTGGCGGACTGCCCGGCCAGATTGGTCCAGTAGCAGCAGTGGCGGAGTTCGAGCCGGTCGTGACCGGCCCGCAGCCAGTCCTCGGGGGCCCGGGGCACCAGCATCACCACCAGGATCCGGTGGACGGAGACGGGGGTACGGGCGAGCTTGGCGAGGTGGTCGTTGTCCAGGGTGAAGGGGAACGAGGGCCCCGGCGGGCGGGGCGGGATCCGGCCGGTGCACTTGAGCTGGACCTTGATGGTCACCTCGTCGTCCACGGCATGCTCCGCCGAGCCGTGGCTGACGTGCCAGTCGATGCCGTTGTCCGGGAAGGGCTGGGAGAGCGAGCAGCCCGCCGCGGCGGCGACGGCGTGCAGATAGCCGATCTGGAGCGTTTCCATGCAGGCGGTGACGGCGAGTGCGCCGCGCGGCGCCGCCGGCCGGGCACCGTCGTGCCGCGCCGGTCCCCCCGCGGCGCTCGGGGCCGCGGAGGAGGGGTGCGGGAGCGCCATGTTCTTCGGCCTTCCGGGGGATCCGTCCGATGTGCCGGTGTTCATGGCGGGCTGTCAGGTTCCGTGCCCGTCATGTGTGTTGTCACCGTCTTGCGTACGCGGCAAACGGTCCGGGTATCACCGATGCGGCAGAGGAAGCGCCATCTGCCGTACGCGTGCGAGGAGTTCGGGGATGACGAGCTGGTTCGAGGGCCCGCTGGCCGCTTTCGACACGGAGACCACGGGGGTGGACGTCGAGGAGGACCGGATCGTCTCCGCGGCCCTGGTGGTGCAGGAGGAGGCCGGCGCGCGGCCGGTGGTGACGCGCTGGCTGGTCAATCCGGGGGTGCCGGTGCCCCGGGCGGCCGTGGACGTGCACGGGCTGACCGAGGAGCATGTGCAGCGCAACGGCCGCTGGCCGGCACCGGTGATGGAGGAGATCGCGCGGGCGCTGGCCGAGCAGTGCGCGGCGGCCCGCCCGCTGGTGGTGATGAACGCGCCGTTCGATCTGACGCTCCTCGACCGTGAACTCCGGCGGCACCGCGCCACGTCGCTCTCCCGCTGCCTGGAGAACGTGCCGCTGTGCGTGCTCGATCCGAGGGTGCTGGACAAGCACCTCGACCGCTACCGGAAGGGCCGGCGGACGCTGACGGATCTCTGCGAGCAGTACGAGGTCGTGCTGGACGGGGCGCACGAGGCGGCGGCGGACGCGACGGCGGCGCTGGAGGTGTGCCGTGCGGTGGGGCGCAGGTTCGCGGCCCGGATGGAGCGGCTGTCGGCGGCCGAGCTGCACACCCTGCAGGCGGTGTGGCACGCGGGGCAGGCGCGGGGGCTCCAGGCGTGGTTCGCGCGCTCCGGTTCGCCGGAGGCGGTGGATCCGGCGTGGCCGCTCCGCCCCGAACTGCCCGCCGCGGCCTGACCCCGGCCCCGGCCCGGAGCGGGTGCGGAGATGAAGAAGGCCGGTCCGTCGATGACGGACCGGCCTTTCCCGGTGGGCGATACTGGGTTCGAACCAGTGACCTCTTCGGTGTGAACGAAGCGCTCTCCCACTGAGCTAATCGCCCGGGAACGGACCGAACAATACAGGTTGCGGCGGCCCGGCTTCAAATCCGGTGCCGGGTCCGGAGGTAGGCCGCCAGCCCACGGCGGCCCGCGCGCATCATCAGGGCGTGGTTGGCGCGCAGCAGCGGCCGGGCGGGCACGGTCAGCCGCCGCAGCAGCGGGCGGAGGACCTCCACCTCCTGTTCGTAGACCGCGCGGCTGCCGGGTCCCCGGGCGGTGACGGTCCAGCGGGCCGTGCCGCGCAGGTCGCCGCGGATCACGGCCTCCAGCACCCCGGCCCGCGGATCGCGGCGCACCTCGCGGATGCCGATGGTGAGTTCGTACGGCAGCAGGGAGCGGACCCGGACCATGCCGCGGCCCCTGCCGGGCGTCGTCGCCGCGCGCACCTGGGGCCACCAGCGGGGGTAGTCGGCGGGGCGGGCGAGTACCGCGAAGACCACGCCGGGCGGGGCGTCGAGGTCCCAGACGCTGCGGAAGCGGTAGCGGAACCGGTCCATGGCTCCAGTCTGCCGCGGCGGCCGGAGCGGGGGCGGCGGGCGCGGGGTTCGCGCAGGCCGGGGCGGGTCCGGCCGGTACTCATGCACCGTTCTGAGTATCCGCGCCCATGTGGCGGCCCTGTGTCATGGACCACACTCAGGTGCATGAATCCGTTCACACCGCCGTTGCCGCCCGCCGAGGAGCTGGCGCTCGTCGACCGGGAGTTGGCCCGGCTGGAGGCCCACCGGGCACAGCTGCTGATGCGCCGCGCCTGGCTGCTCGCCGCGCTCCGGGTGCCTGCCGCGCCGCGGGCCCGGGCGGGAGCCGGGACGCCGTACGCCGTCCCGGCAGGCGGCGGACCGGCGGGCGGCGGTACAGCCGCGGGCAGGGCGGGCGAGACCACGGGGCGGGGCACCCAGAACACGCTGCTGATCCTCGGCGGGGTGCTGCTGGCCGTCGCGGCGATCGCGTTCACGGTGCTGAGCTGGGGGTCCCTGGGGATCGGCGGCCGTGGTGCCGTGCTGGCGGCCGTGACGGCCGCCGCGCTCACCGCGCCGGTGCCGCTGCTGCGCCGCGGGCTGGGCTCCACCGCGGAGTCGGTGGCCGGACTGGGGCTGCTGCTGACGGTGCTCGACGCCTATGCCGTACGGCAGGCAGGGCTCGCCGGCGGGGACAGTGTGCTCTATGCGGCGGCGGCCGCGGCGGTGCTGGCGGCGCTGTGGGCGGGGTACGGGAGGCTGCTGCCCGGCCTGGTGCTGCCGCTGCCCGCCGCGGTGGTCGCCGCCCAGTTCCCGCTGCTGCTGTGGGCCGCGGCGGAGCAGGCGCCCGTGGGGTGGGCGGCGACGGCGACGGCCGGTTTCGATGTCGCGGTCGCCCTGTGGGCGTCCCGGCGGTCCGTCCGCCGGCTCGCGGCGGTCGGCGCCGTCGTGACCGGCGGCCACGCGGTACTGGCCGCCGTGACGGAGTCCGTACTGGCGCAGCGTCCGGCCGAGACGGCCGGACCGGCACTGCACCTGACGGTGATCGCGGCGATCGCGCTGGCCGCCGCGGCGCGGTCCGGGCGGGCCGCGGTGCCCGCCGCGGCGGCCGGGGCGGTCCTGGTCCTGGCGGCGGGCGGGCCGCTGCGGGAGCTGCTGCCCCCGGACTGGGCGGTGCTTGCCTACGCCCTGCCCGCGGCGGCCCTGACGGCGGCCGCCGGGACGAGGCTGCCCCGGAGCATCGCCGGGGGCCTGGCCGGAGCGGGAGCGGGGGCACTGGGTGCGGCGGTGCTGCTGACGCTGCCGCTGACGGTGCTGGCCCTGACGGGTCCGGTGACGGCGCTGCCCGGTCTGTGGCGGGGCGCGCCCGGTGACGCCTACACGGCCGTGGGGGCCGAGCTGAGCCATGCGTTCTTCGCTCCGGCGCCGCTGCTCCTGCTGCTGGCGGCCGGGGCCGCGGAGTACGTCCGGCGGGTACGGTTCCGGGCGGCGGACCCGGAGGCTGCGGACCCGGCGGCTGCGGCTCCCCGGGACGTCCGCCCGGCGGCCTGGGCGCGGATCGTCGCGGCGGTCCTGCTGTGGGCGGCCCTGGCGACGGTGCCGGCGGCCGTGCGGATGGAGTACCCGGCGGCGGTGGCGTACGGCCTGCTGCTGGCCCTGGCGGCGTTCGCCGGGGCCGCCCGCGGGCGCGCCGTCCCGGTCCCGGTGGCCCTGATCTGCGGGCTGCTGGGAGCGGTGGGCACCGCCGGGCTGGCGCTGTCGAGCAGGCCCGCGACCTTCGCGGTGCTCGGGGTGCTGCTCGTGGCGTCGGTGGCGGCCGCGGCGGTGACCCGGTCCGGGGCCGCGGTACAGGCCGTGTTCGCGGTGGCCGCGGCCGGGTTCGGCGGCTGGCTGCTGCTGGCCGTGGCCCGGGCGGCGGAGCTGACGGCGGCCGGGGCGGGGCTGCTGCTGATGCTGGTTCCGGCGGTGGCGTGCGCGGTCGCCGCCCGGGGACCGGGGAACGGGGAACCGGCGGAGGAGGGCACCGCGCCGGCCGCCCCGGTGGTGGCGCTGGAGACCACGGCGGCGGTCGCGGGCGCGACGGCCGTGCTGCTGGCCTCGGGGAACCTGCCGATGACCGCCCTGCTGCTGGGGCTGGCCGGGGTGATCGCCGCGGCGACCGCGCTCCGTCCCGAGCGGCGCCGCCCGGCCGGGGCCACGGCCGCGGCGCTGTTCGTGCTGGCTTCCTGGGCCAGGCTGGCCGCCTGGGAGGTGACGGCCCCGGAGGCGTACGCGCTGCCGGTCGCGGCGCCCGCCCTCGCCGTCGGCGTGCTGCTGCGCCGCCGCGCTCCGGAGACCTCGTCCTGGACGGCGTACGGCCCCGGTCTGGCCGCCGGCCTGCTGCCGAGCCTCTTCGCGGTCTGGGGCGACCCGGGCCCGCTCCGGCCGCTGCTGCTGGGTGCCGCGGCCCTTGCCCTCACCCTGCACGGCGCCCGCGGCCGGCTCCAGGCCCCGCTGGTCCTCGGCGGCACGGTCCTGGCCCTGGTCGCCCTGCACGAGCTGGCGCCGTATGTGGTGCAGATGGCCGGTCTGTTGCCGCGCTGGCTGCCCCCGGCGCTCGCGGGGCTGCTGCTCCTGGTGGTGGGCGCGACGTACGAGCAGCGCCTGCGGGACGCCCGCCGGCTCCGCGACAGCGTCCACCGGATGCGTTAGGCCGCCTTCCGGATCCTGCCGGGCTCGCCCGATCCGCTGATCCGCTGATCCGCAGGAAACTCCCCGGGCGTCCCGGCCCGGGGCGGCAGGCTCCCCCTCCCGCTGTTGGAAACCCCGCAGAACAAATGGTTCGCCTACTGCGAGGGTCAGC
>NZ_JBSFNQ010000144.1:0-12384 GCF_053981115.1 Streptomyces sp. NPDC003691
GGGGGGGGGGGTGTCTGGGTCGGGCGCGGTCTGGGGGCGCGCGCGCGTGCGCGGCGGGGCCCGCTTCCGGCGGTGCGCCGGGATCACTCCACGGTGACGGACTTCGCCAGGTTGCGCGGCTTGTCGATGTCCCGGCCCATGGCCAGGGCCGTGTGGTAGGCGAAGAGCTGGAGCGGGATGCCCATCAGGATCGGGTCCAGCTCGTTCTCGTTCTTCGGGACGACGACCGTGTGGTCGGCCTTCTCCTGCTCCCGGTGGGCGACCGCCAGGATCCGGCCGCTGCGGGCCTTGATCTCCTCCAGGGCGGCGCGGTTCTTCTCCAGCAGATCGTCGTCGGGCACGATCGCGACCGTCGGCAGCGCCGGCTCGATCAGGGCCAGCGGCCCGTGCTTCAGCTCGGACGCCGGATAGGCCTCGGCGTGGATGTAGGAGATCTCCTTCAGCTTCAGCGAAGCCTCCAGGGCGACCGGATAGCCGCGGACCCGTCCGATGAACATCATCGACTGGGCGCCCGCGTACTCCTCGGCCAGCTTCTTGATGTCGTCCTCGGCTTCGAGGATCTCCGCGATCTGCTCCGGCAGCCTGCGCAGGCCCTCGATGATCCGCTTGCCCTCGGAGACCGAGAGATCGCGGATCCGGCCGAGGTGGAGCGCGAGCAGCGCGAAGGCGACGACGGTGTTGGTGAAGCACTTGGTGGAGACCACGCAGACCTCGGGTCCCGCGTGGACGTAGACGCCGCCGTCGGCCTCGCGGGCGATCGCCGAGCCGACGACGTTCACCACGCCCAGCACCCGGGCGCCCTTGCGCTTCAGCTCCTGGACGGCCGCGAGGACGTCGTAGGTCTCACCGGACTGCGATACGGCGATGTAGAGGGTGTCGGGGTCGACGACCGGATTGCGGTAGCGGAACTCGGAGGCGGGTTCGGCGTCCGCGGGGATCCGGGCCAGGGACTCGATCAGCCCGGCGCCGATCATGCCCGCGTGGTACGAGGTGCCGCAGCCGAGGATCTTGACCCGGCGGATGGAACGGGCCTCGCGGGCGTCCAGGTTGAGCCCGCCGAGGTGCACGGTGGAGAAGCGGTCGTCGATCCGGCCGCGCAGGACGCGGTCGACCGCGTCGGCCTGCTCGCTGATCTCCTTGTGCATATACGTGTCGTGGCCGCCCATGTCGTACGACTCGGCCTCCCACTCCACGGTCGTCGGCGTCGCCGTGGTGGTCGACCCCTCGGTGGTGTAGGTCCGGAAGTCGTCGGCCTTGAGGGTGGCCATCTCGCCGTCGTCGAGGGTGACGATCTGGCGGGTGTGGGCGACCAGCGCGGCGACGTCGGAGGCGACGAACATCTCCTTCTCGCCGATGCCGAGGACCACCGGGGAGCCGTTGCGGGCGACCACGATCCGGTCGCCGAAGTCGGAGTGCATCACGGCGATGCCGTAGGTGCCCTCGACGACCTTCAGCGCGTGGCGGACCTTCTCCTCCAGCGATTCGGCCGCGGAGCGGGCGATCAGATGGGTGAGGACCTCGGTGTCGGTCTCCGAGGCGAAGACGACACCTTCGGCCTCCAGCCGGGCGCGCAGGTCGGAGGCGTTGTCGATGATGCCGTTGTGGACGACGGCGACCTTCTCGTCGGCCGAGAGGTGGGGGTGGGCGTTCTCGTCGCTCGGCGCGCCGTGGGTGGCCCAGCGGGTGTGGGCGATACCGGTGGTCCCGGCGAACCGCTTGGGGACCCGGGCCTCCAGGTCGCGGACCCGGCCCTTGGCCTTGACCAGCTTGAGCCCGCCGCCCTTCGGACCGGTGATCACGATGCCCGCGGAGTCGTAGCCCCGGTACTCCAGCCGCTGGAGGCCCTCCAGCAGCAGTGGTGCCACATCACGCTTGCCGATGTAACCGACAATTCCGCACATAAAGGTTCTTGCCCCTCCGTAGGTGGGAGTCGTCCGTCAGCCGTAGATCATGCGGCGCAGCTGCCGGAGCGACAGCTCCGGCGGTGCCACCGCGCGGTGCGGCAGCTCGCCCGCGATCCGCTCGAAGATCTCGGCGTTCGCCAGGCCGCCCGACTGGAGTTCCCGGTGGCGGCGGCGGACGTAGTCCTCCGTCTTCTCGTCGAAGTACGCCAGCACGTCGAGGACGACCCGGGCCGCCTCGCCGCGCGGGAGCGCGGTGGAGCGGACCAGATGGTCGACGAGGTCGTCGTGCGCGTGCGCGGGGTACGAGGGTGGCGACGCGGAGGATGAGGGACGACCTGGCCGGCGGTGTTCGAGCACCCGTCGATACTGCGGGTCGGGGCCCCCGAATGCAAGAATCCTGCCCGATTCCGGGCAGGATTCGCGCATGTTCGAAGGTCTCCACCCGTTCGGTGCACCTTCGGGGTGCCGTTCGGGGTGCCGTTCGGGGTGTCGCTCGGGGTGGCGGAACGGTTCTAGAGCCGCTTCAGTACGGCCTGCTTCGCGGTGCTGAACTCGTCGTCCGTGAGGATGCCCGAGCGGTGCAGCTCGCCCAGCTCCCGCAGCCGCCGCAGCAGGGTGTCGTGGTCCTCGGCGGGGGCGGCCCCGGCCCTGGTGAGCTCGGCGGCCGCGGATGCCTTCTGGGCGTACGGATGCGGCAGCCTGGCCACCACGGCCGCGCCGACCAGCCCCATCAGGGGATCCTTGCGGAAGCCCCACAGGTCGATGGCGTGCGGATCGTGCTTGGCGGGGGCGGAGGAGCGGATCCGGGCGACGGTGAACCGGAGGAAGCCGCTCTCCAGGGCGGCGGCCGGCAGCCAGTCCACGGCCTCGACATCGCCGATGCCGATGATGCGCGGACCGCCGGAGGACTTGGCGTCCTCGGTCTTCCAGTTCCAGGAGAGCCGGATCTGGTCGCCGTCGAAGTCGACCGTGCCGTCGCCCGCCGACGCGGTGACCGGGACCGGTGGCCCGGGCATCAGATAGCGGTCCACCTGCTCGGTGCCGATCTGTTCGATCAGCAGCGCGTTGCGGACCTCGTCCACGAAGTACTCGGCCACCGCGGCCCGGTCGCCGTCGACACTGAGCGCATAGGGGTCCCAGCTCTCCTTGAGCCGGCCCGCGGCCAGCTGGAGCAGGGGATCGGCACCGCCGCGCAGCCGCAGCCGCAGCTTCCCCGACTTCCGCCCCGGCTCGTAGGAAACCCCCGCAACGGCTTCCAGCGGCACGTTCAGCTCCCCGAGGGCCTGGCGCAGCACGCCGACGCCCTTGTCGGCACCCGGCACGATGCGCACGGTGTCCCCGTCGAAGCTCCAGGTCCCGTCCTTCTGGATGATTTCCGCCATGGGCCCGATTCTCCCATTACGCCGGGCGGGTGACGGGACCGGATCCGGCGGCCCGGTACGGCGGTTCGGGCTTCCGGGCGCGGTCCGGGCGCGGTCCGGCCGATAGGCCCACCAAAGGTCTGGACCGCATTCGGGAGGCTGCGCGACCATGGCGCGTGGTTCGACGCCCGTTGAAGGGAAAGCTTCCCGTGCTACTGCCCCGACCCCGCCCCGGCTCCGTCCGGGCCCCCCGCCGCACCGGCCGCAGGCTGCTCGGCGCGCTGCTCCTCCTCGCCGTGGCGGGCGCGGGGTGCTCCACCGGCGGAGGGGACGGTACCGGCTCCGGCGACGAGCCGCCGCGCCGCCCGCCGGTCTCCGCCGCGCCGCTGGGCAATGTGGTGCCCGCCCCGGCCTCCGTCCGCCCCTCCGGCCCCGGGTTCACGCTCGCCCCCGGCGCGGTGATCCGGATCGACGACCGGCCCGGGGTCCGGGCCGTCGCGGAGCAGCTGGCCGCGGTGCTCCGCCCCTCCACCGGCTACCGGCTGCCCGTCACCCCCGGCGCCGGTGCCGACGGTATCCAGCTGCGGCTGGACCCGGCCGGGAGCGCCCTGGGCGCCGAGGGCTACCGGCTGACGTCGTCGCCCGCCACCGTCGCCCTGGTGGCCCGGGAGCCCGCCGGTCTGTTCCGCGGGATCCAGACCCTGCGGCAGCTCTTCCCGCCCGCGGTGGAGCAGGACACCCGCGCCGCCGGGCCGTGGAAGGTGCCCGGCGGCACGATCACCGACACCCCCCGGTACGCCTACCGGGGCGCGATGCTTGATGTCGCCCGGCACTTCTTCACGGCCGACCAGGTGAAGAGGTACATCGACCAGCTCGCCCTCTACAAGATCAACAAGCTGCATCTCCATCTCACCGACGACCAGGGCTGGCGGATCGCGATCGACTCCCGGCCCAAGCTGACCAGCGTCGGCGGGGCGACCGCCGTCGGCGGCGGCAAGGGCGGTTTCTACACCAAGGCGCAGTACCGGGAGATCGTGGCGTTCGCGGCGAGCCGCCATATCGAGGTGATCCCCGAGATCGGTATGCCGGGGCACACCGCGGCGGCCCTCGCCTCCTATCCCGAGCTGAGCTGCCACGGGTTCGCCGACCCGGTCCACACCGGGATGGACACCGGCTTCAGTTCGCTGTGCGTCGGCAAGGAGGAGACGTACGACTTCGTGGACGACGTGATCCGGGAGCTGGCCGAGATGACACCCGGCGAGTACATCCACATCGGCGGCGACGAGGCGGACAGCACCAGCGGCAAGGACTACCGGACCTTCATGGACCGGGTGCGGGAGATCGTCGCCCGGCACGGCAAGAAGGTGATCGCCTGGCACGAGATCACCGGCGCCGGGGCGGACGACACGGTGGTCGCCCAGTACTGGGGTACGGACAGGACCGAGAAGGACGAGCGCGAGCGGGTCGCCGACGCGGTGAAGAAGGGGACGAAGCTGATCCTCTCCCCGGCCGACCGGGTCTATCTGGACATGCAGTACACCTTCCGGCATCCGCTCGGGCTCTCCTGGGCGGGCCGGATCGAAGTGGACCGCTCCTACGACTGGGACCCCGCCCGCTACTTCGACGACGAGGGGATACCCGACTCGGCGGTGCTCGGGGTCGAGGCCCCGATCTGGACCGAGACCCTGGTCAACAGCGCACAGCTGGAGCAGATGGCCTTCCCGAGGCTGCTCGGGGTGGCGGAGAAGGGCTGGTCCGGCGGGGACGTGTCCTGGGCGGAGTACGAGCCGAGGCTGGCGGCGCAGGCCGCGCGGATGTCGGCCCTGGGGATCGCCTTCCACCGCTCGCCGACGGTGGCCTGGAAGCGGGGCTGAGCAGGCGGCGGGCATGCCGCGGCGTCCGTACCGGCCTCCCGGGCCGGCACGGACGCCGCGGAGAAGGACGGGCACCCCCCGAGGGACCGTGTTCGGGGGGTGCCCGCCCGCTCAGGGGGCCGCCGGGGCGGCCAGCGGGTTGCGGAGGGTGCCGACGAGCTGGAGCGCGGCGGACGGATCCGCCAGATCGACCATCTGCCGGTTGTTCCGCAGCTGGAGCCGGTTGAGGCAGGAGAGCGCGAACTCGGGCGCGAACAGGTCGTACTCGGCGAACCGGTCCGCCAGATGCGGCACGGACGCCTGGTACTCGCGTGCGCAGTCGGCCACGGCCGCCCAGAACTCGTCCTCCCCGATCCGGCCCTCGGCGACCAGGGCCGCCGACAGGAAGCGGAAGAAGCAGTCGAAGACGTCGGTGAAGACCGACAGCAGCTTCATGTCCTCCGGGATCTCGGCCCGGACGCGCTCCACGGCGGGCGGCAGGACCGCGTCGGGGTCCATCACCACGATCTCCTCGGCGATGTCCTTGAAGATCGCCCGCCGGACCCTGCCGTCGTCGCCCAGGACGAGGATCACGTTCTCGCCGTGCGGCATATAGGCCAGGTCGTAGGCGTAGAAGCTGTGCAGTACGGGGACGAGGTAGGCGCGCAGATAGTCCCGCAGCCACTCCGCGGGCGACAGCCCGGAGGAGTCGATCAGGGCGCCCGCGAAGGACGCGCCGTCCCGGTCGGTATGGACCAGGGAGGCCATGGTCGCGAGGGTCTCGCCGGGGCCCAGCGAGGGCACCGGGCTCTCCCGCCAGAGCGCCGCCAGCATCTTCCGGTAGGGCGAGTAGCGGTCGGTGGCCAGCTCGTACTGGCGGTGGCGGTAGCCGATCGCCGCATGCTCCCGGATGATCGAGAAGCCGGTTCTCTTGAGTACCGCGTCCTGCTCGATGAGTCCCGCCAGCCAGTCGTTGATGGCGGGCGTGGCCTCCATATAGGCCGCCGAGAGGCCGCGCATGAAGCCCATGTTGAGAACGGACAGCGCCGTCTTCACATAGTGCTTCCGCGGGGCGGTGGTGTTGAAGAAGGTCCGGATCGACTGCTGCGCCAGATACTCGTCGTCGCCGGGGCCGAGGCAGACCAGGCGCCGTTCGGCGACCTCGGCGGCGAAGGTGACGGAGAGCTTGTTCCACCACTGCCACGGGTGCACGGGCAGCAGGTAGTAGTCGTCCGGGTCGAGGCCCTGCCCGGTCAGCCGCTCCGCGAAGCGGGCGAGGGTCTCCTCGCCCAGCTCGTCCCGGACCAGAGTGTCGTAGTCCAGGTCGGCGCAGGAGGTGAAGGCGGTCCGCTCGCGGTGGGCGGCCAGCCAGATCAGCCGGACCGGGCTCGCCGCCTCGGGCGCGTACGAGAGGAACTCGTGGACCCCGAAGCCGAGCCGGCCGTTGTTGGCGACGAAGCAGGGGTGGCCTTCGGTCATCCCGGTCTCGATGGCCTGGAAGCCGGCCCGGGCCAGCTCCGCCGAGGAGACGGGTTCGAGACTCAGCTTGTACGCGGTTCCCGCCAGGGTGGAGGAGATCTCCTCCAGATACACCGGCAGGACGGTGTCGCTCAGGCCCAGCGCCGACCGCAGCTCGATACAGAGGTCGACGGCGTCCAGCGGCAGGGCTTCCCCGGCGCGGCTGCGGACCACGGACTCCGCGTCGATGTCCCAGTGGTCCAGCGCCCGCAGTACGGCGGTGAAGCGGTACTCGACGGTCCCGTCGTCGCTCAGCACGCGGTAGCCGCCGTTAGCGTCCAGCGGTTCGGGTGCCAGCAGCCGCTCATGGGCGAACTCGGAGAGCGCCTTGCGGACCAGGAGCCGGTTGGCCCGTGCCCACAGCTCCGGGGTCAGGTGGGCGACGGCGTCGGTAGCGGCGGTCATCGTCCCACCACCGGACGGTCGGCCATGGCCGCGCTGTTCTCGAACGCCTCACGGGTGCAGAAGCTGAGATAAGCCTCCTTCTCCGGGGTGCGGATCCGGCCGGATATCTCGAAGCCCGCATAGGCGTTGAGCGCGTGCACGGCCGTGTTGCGCACATCCGGCTCCACGACGACCCGGCGGACCGCCGGGTCCTCGAAGAGCTTCCGCAGCACGGCCGTGATCACGGCCCGGGTGAAACCGTGCACCGGGGTGTCGGCCGGTGCCACCAGGAAGTGCATCCCGGCGTCGCCGGGCAGGGCGTCGTACAGCCCGACCAGTTCGACCTGAGCCGGGTCGTAGCTCTCCATCAGGAAGACCGGCTCGCCGGACCCGGTCTCCCCGATGAAGGCGTGGTGGTGCGGGTGTGCCGTGATCGCCGAGTACGCCCCCTCGACCTGCCCGAGGTCGAAGTCCGACATCTGCCAGAAAGCGGACTTGGGGTGGGTCACCCACCGGTGCACCAGCGGTGCGTCGGCGAGCGGGTCGAGCGGTCGTACGGTGAAGCTCAGCGGATCGGGGGCAGTCATACGGAGAACTCCTGGAACGCGATGGACTTTTCCACGGCGTAGTACTCGGTACCGAGCATCTCGCCGATGATGTAGGCATTGCGGTACGCACCCATGCCCAGGTCGGGTGAGGTGATGGAGTGCGTGTGCACGCCCGCGTTCTGGAGGAAGACCTCACGGCCGGTGGTGTCGACGGAGTAGTTGCGGGCGACGTCGAAACGGCCCTGTCCGTCCCAGCGGAGGCGGTCGTGCAAGGGGGCGAGGAAGTCCGGGACGACGTACTTGTAGCCGGTCGCCAGGATCAGGCCCTCGGTGTTCAGCTCGTAGTCCTTGCCCTGCTCCTCCTGGCGCAGCGCCAGGGTGTAGGAGCCGGACGCCTCGTCGTAGGAGGCGCCGTTGAGCGCGGAGTTGGTCAGCAGCCGGGTCGGGACCGGGCCCTTGAGGTTCTTCTGGTAGAGCAGATCGAAGATCGCGTCGATCAGATCCCCGTCGATGCCCTTGAAGAGGCCCTTCTGCTGCGACTCCAGACGGTAGCGGGTCTGCTCCGGCAGGGCGTGGAAGTAGTCGATGTACTCGGGAGAGGTCATCTCCAGGGTCAGCTTGGTGTACTCCAGCGGGAAGAACCGCGGGGAGCGGGTCACCCAGTTGAGCCGGTAGCCGTGGACGTCGATCTCGGAGAGCAGGTCGTAGTAGATCTCCGCGGCGCTCTGGCCGCTGCCGACCAGCGTGATCGACTCCTTGGCCTGGAGGGCCTCCTTGTTCGGGAGGTAGGCCGAGTTGTGCAGATAGTCGCCGCCCAGCCCCTCGCAGCACTCCGGTACGTACGGCGGGGTGCCGGTGCCCAGCACGATCCGGCGGGCGCGCAGCACCTCGCCGCTGCCGGTGGTGACCTCGTACAGCCCGTCGTTGTGCTCGATACGGGTGACCGTCGTACTGAACCGGACATTGCTCAGCCGGGCGGCCGCCCAGCGGCAGTAGTCGTTGTACTCGGTCCGCAGCGGATAGAAGTTCTCGCGGATGTAGAACGGGTAGAGCCGCCCGGACTGCTTCAGATAGTTCAGAAAGGAGTACGGGGAGGTCGGGTCGGCCAGGGTGACCAGGTCCGACATGAACGGCGTCTGGAGGTGGGAGCCCTCCAGGAACATGCCCGAGTGCCATTCGAAGTCGGGCTTGGAGTCCAGGAAGATCCCGTTGAGCTGCTCGATGGGCTCGGTGAGACAGGCCAGCCCGAGATTGAACGGGCCGAGCCCGACCCCGATGAAGTCGTAGGGTTCCGCGGGGGGCTCAAGAGGCGTGGACAAGATTCTCTCCCAGGTACTGCTCGGCATGGCCGGCGATGAGATCGAGTACGGCGGCGATGTCGTCGGTCGTCGTCTCGGGGTTGAGCAGGGTGAACTTCAGGTACTGGCGCCCGTCGACCTTGGTACCGGCCACCACCGCCTCCCCGGAGGCGAACAGCGCCTTGCGGGCGTAGAGGTTGGCCCGGTCGATCATGGCGGGGCTGGTCACGTTCGGCGGGATCCAGCGGAAGACCAGCGTGGACAGCTGCGGCTGGACGACGACGTCGTAACGGGGGTCGGCGGCGAGTAGCTCCCAGCCCGCCGAGGCCAGGTCGCAGACCTCGTCGAACAGGCCGCCGACACCGTCGGCGCCCATCACGCGCAGCGTCAGCCAGAGCTTCAGCGCGTCGAAGCGGCGGGTGGTCTGGAGCGACTTGTCCACCTGGTTCGGAATCCTCTCCTCCACGGTGCGGCGGGGGTTGAGGTACTCCGCGTGGTACGTGGCGTGGCGCAGCGTCGCGGCGTCCTTGACCAGGACGGCGGACGAGCTGACCGGCTGGAAGAACGACTTGTGGTAGTCCACGGTCACGGAGTCGGCGTGTTCGATGCCGTCCAGGAGATGGCGGCGGGCGGGGGAGGCGAGCAGTCCGCAGCCGTACGCCGCGTCGACGTGCATCCAGGCGCCGTACTGCTGGGCCAGCTCGGCGATCTCGGGCAGCGGGTCGATGGAACCGAAGTCCGTCGTGCCCGCGGTGGCGACGATCGCCATCGGGACCAGGCCCTCGTCGGTGCAGCGCGCCAGCTCGGCGGCGAGCGCCAGGGTGCGCATCCTGCGGTCGCGGTCGGTGGGCAGGGCGATCACCGCGTCCCGGCCGAGGCCGAGGAGCTTGGCCGACTTCTGGACGCTGAAGTGGCTGCACTCGGAGGTGAAGATGCGGAGTTTGCTCAGGTCCGCGCTCTTCGCCTCCTCCCGGGCCAGCAGCAGCGACTGCAGGTTGGACTGGGTCCCACCGCTGGTGAACACGCCGTCGGCGGCGTCGCCGAGGCCGATCCGGGCCGCCGTCCAGTCGATCAGCCTGCGCTCGATCAGGGTGCCGCCGGCGCTCTGGTCCCAGGTGTCCAGGGAGGAGTTGACGGCGGAGAGCACGGCCTCGCCGAGGACGGCGGGGATCACCACGGGGCAGTTGAGGTGCCCCAGATAGCGGGGGTGGTGGAAGTAGACGGCGTCCCGCAGATAGACCCGCTCCAGCTCGTCGAGGGCGGCGGAGGAGTCGCCCAGGGGCCGGTCGAGGTCGATCTCGGCGATCACCGGCGCGAGTTCCTCGGCGGTGACCCCCGTGAACGGTTGCCGGGTCGTGGCGAGTCGGTTCGCCACCCGCTCGACTCCTTCGGTCACGGAGCGCCGGTAGCTCTCCGCCGTTACGTCATTGAGCAGGTGCGAGCGCATGCAATGTCCTCCCGGATACGGGGACTTGTCGCGCCTCCGGACAGGTGGGGGTGCGAGGGCGACGTGAGGAAGGTTAGCCTAACCTAACTTTCCATGGGAATCGGTCTTCCCGACCCGGTGAACGGCCTGCGTATGGCGTTGTTCACACGGCGGTTGACCGGTTGTCGCGCTCGACGGGTCGTGCGGGGCGGTGCGAGACCCTCCGGAGGGCCGTTCCGGCTTCCCGGAGGGGGCGGTGCGGGCGGTACGGGCGGCCCCGGAAGCGGGCCCGAGCAGGGGCGATGCGCAAGTGCCTGATGCATGCATGCCCGTTGGGAGCCCCGCAAGACCGCGATTGCGGGGGTTGATCATATTTTGGCCGGATATCTACCAACCGTCGTCCGGTTGACGCCGGTCGGCCGTCCGGCCCGCGGGGATACGGTGCGCCCGCCCGGGCCTCGGGCCCGTGAATGCCGGCGGGCGCGCCGGGCCCGTGCGGCCCGGCAGGCCGGGGCCCCTGGTGCGGGCCGGGCCGGAACGCCCTGCTCAGCTCTCGTCGATCTCCGCGAGGGAGGGGTTGTCGCGCAGGCCGTCCTCGCTCACCCCGCGCCGCCAGTAGCCCACGAAAGTCACCCGGCGGCGGTCGATGCCGCGTTCGCCCACCAGATGCCGCCGCAGCGCCTTCACGCCACCCGACTCCCCGGCTATCCACGCATACGGAACCCCCTCCGGGAGCTCCGCGGCGGCCACCGCCGCCACGGCGGACGGCGCGCCCTCGTCCCCGACCAGCCAGACGATCTCCGCGTCGGCGTCCGTCTTCAGCTCGATCCGGTCCGCCGCGTGCGGCACATCCACCCAGACCCGGGTCCGCATCCCCGCGGGCAGCCACTCCAGGATCGCCGCGATCGCGGGCAGCGCGGTCTCGTCGCCCCAGATCAGTACCCAGTCCGTATCGGCGGGCGGCCGGCAGCGCACGGAGGTGTTCTCCGCGATCGCCGGGCCCAACACCATCGCCCGGTGCCCCGGCGCGGCCGTCTGCGCCCAGCGGCAGGCGGGCCCGCCGTTCTCGTGCACGGCGAAGTCGATGTCGAACTCCTGCGCCCCGGCCTCGGTCCGCCGCTGCTCCCGGACCGTGTACGAGCGCATCACCGCCCGGGTGTCCTCGGGCAGCGCCCGCCAGGCCGCGAAGATCGCGCTGCCGTCCCCGGCGTCGACCGGTACCACGGGGGCGTCCTGGTGGGGGTGCGGCAGAAACAGCGACAGCGACTGGTCACGCCCGCCGGACGCGAACCCGTCGAGCGCGTCCTCCCCGGGGAACCCCCGGAAGGTCACCCGGACCAGGGAGGGGGCGAGGTGCCGGGCGCGGGTGACCTGAAGGTCGAAGAACCGGAAGGGAACCATGTGGGTCAGGTTAGCCTAACCTTCCTGCCCTTGGGCGTTGGGCCTCGGGCGCCGTGGGCGGCTGAGCTTGGTGTCCGGGTGCGGCCGGTGGGTGGTTGGTCGCGCAGTTCCTCGCGCCCCTGGGTACTCGTGCCTGCGGCCCTTGCCGGGTGCGGGCGCCCCGGGGTGGTCGAGTCCCGCTCTTCGTGGGGTCGTCACCCGGTCCTGTCTGGTTCGGGCAGGTCGGCGGCCTCCGGGCTCACCTCCTCGCGGACTGCGATGCACCGCCCCGGGGAAACCCTTACCTGTCGCAGCCCACTGCGGGGGCGACCCTGCACCCCCCTCCCCACGGACCCGTTGCATGGATGCCCCGGACCCCAAGCCGCCGACAGGTAAGCCCCTACTCGGGGTGAACACATCCCCGGGAGCGTGACCGCACCCCGATGGGGCGCACCCTCCGGAGGCGGTGACCGCACCCCGAGAAGGGCACACCCTCCGTCCCGGGTGACTGCAAGACATCTCTCCCCCCGGTGACGGCGCCACCATCAGGGGCTTTGCGGTGCTGCTCAAGTCGGGATCACGTGGGAGTGGGGTGCAGGGTCGCCCCCGCAGCCGATGGCGACAAGACCGGACGCGCTTCAGTGGCGGTGCATCGCCGTCGGCGAGGAGGTGAGCCCGGAGGCCCACGACCCACCCGAACCCAGACAAGGCG
>NZ_JBSFNQ010000145.1:0-12137 GCF_053981115.1 Streptomyces sp. NPDC003691
GTCCCCGTACTCCATCGACCAGAACGTCTTCGGCCGCGCCGTCGAGACCGGCTTCCTGGAAGACATCTGGAACGCGCCGATCGAGGACATCTACGGACGGCGGGGGCGCCTTTCGGCGTGCCGGTGACGGGAGCGGCGGGCTCAGGCGTCGGCGGGTGCGCGCACCCCCAGTTCGGCGCCCGGCGGCAACTGCCGCTGGAGCCGGTCGAGCGCGTCGTCGAAGTCGCCGCCGGCCACTCCGGCCTCGAACGCCGCCCCGCCGTAATGGAGCACCAGATTCAGATCGGCCCGGTCCAGCGAGCCGTCCGGGCGCGGCTCACCGAGCGTCAGCAGACAGCTCAGCGTGGCCCGGTGCACATCCCCGTCCGCATGGACGGGGAGCGGCATGTCCCACTCCAGTACGCAGGACGAGAGCAATCCCTCGGCCCCTATGGCCTCCAGGGCGGCAAAAGCGGCCCCTTCGTACTCAACACCCCTGATGCGCGTGCACAGTTGCCGCCCGCGCGCCGCGATGGAGACCGCTTCCGCGCCCCGCCGATCGCGGTACCAGCCCGCCCAGACCTCAGTCGACTCCGATGACATGGCGCGGACTGTAGCGCTACGGCGGCCGGGGGCGTGCATCCGGGATACCTCTACGGCGCGTTCGGACCCCTCCGACCTGCGCAAGCGGGCCACCGCAGGGGGCGCAAACCACCCCACGCGCCCCAGGGCGGGACGTGTGGGAACGGCGGATCCGCCGCGGGGCGTACGAAGGGGCGGGAACGGAGAGCGCACGAAGGTACGGGCGTACGCGGGTACGGAGTACGGAGGTGTGCGCGTACGGAGATGTGGGCGTACGGAGGTGCGGGCGTACCGGGATACGGGGATGCCGGGCGCGGCCCTTCCGTCAGGCCGCGCCGCTCACGGCGGGACCCGCGGCCCCGTCCCCGTCACCCTGCCGCCCGGCCTCGGCGCTCTCCGCGCTCCCGGTGTCCTCCGCATGCCCGGCGTACTCGGCGCAGTCGCGGTTACGGCACGGACCCGGTCCCCAGAGGGGCACGAACGCCCCGAGGGTCTTGTGCCGCCGCATCACCGTTTCGACCGGCTCGCCGCACTCCGGACACCGGAACGCGGTCTGCGGGCTGTGGGCGGTGCCACGTGCTGTGCTGCCCATGCCTCCCAGGATAGGCCGGTGCCCCGGTCCCGGCACGGCCGCGCGGGACCGTACGGGCACCCGCCGCGCCCCGTCCCCGTGCCCGCCCGGCGCCGCAGGGCCGGCCCGCACGCCCGGCGCCGCGCGCTCAGCGCGAGCGCCGGGTCACGAACTCCGCCAGGGAGAGCAGATCCCCCGCCGCCGCCAGATCCGGCACCGCCCGGGACAGCTCCTGCACCGCCCGCGCCATCCGGTCCGCGGCCTGGAGCTGCGCCCAGTCGCGGCCGCCCGCCCGGTCCACGGCGTCCGCGGCCCTCGCCACCGCCCCCGGCGACATATGTCCCCGGTACAGCTGGGCCAGCTCGGCGGCGGCCGCGGTCCCCGAGCCGAGGGCGGCGACCACCGGCAGCGACTTCTTGTGGGCGGCGAGATCGGCCCCGGCGGGCTTTCCGGTACGGCTGGGGTCCCCCCAGATCCCGATCAGATCGTCGATGAGCTGGAACGCCAGCCCGGCCTCCCGCCCGAAGGCGTCCATGGCGGCGGTCTCCGCCTCCCCCGCTCCCGCGTACAGCGCGCCGACGGCGCAGGCGCAGCCCAGCAGTGCCCCGGTCTTGGCGACCGCCATGGCCAGGCACTCCTCCAGGGACACGTCCTCCGGCGCACGCTCCTCGAAGGCGCAGTCCGCCTGCTGACCGGCGCAGAGTTCGATCACGCAGTCCGCGATCCGGCCGGCGGCGGCACCGGCCGCCGGATGGCGGTCCCGGGCGAGCAGCCGGTGGGCGAGGGCGAGCATCGCGTCGCCGACGACGATCGCGTCGGGGGTGCCGAAGACGGTCCAGGCGGTGGGCCGGTGCCGGCGGGTGGGGTCCTCGTCGATGACATCGTCGTGGAGAAGGGTGAAGTTGTGCACCAGCTCGACCGCGGCCGCGGCGGCGGCCGCGGCACCCGGGTCCCCGCCGAGCGCCTCGGCCGCGGCCAGGACGAGCGCCGGGCGGATCGCCTTGCCCGCCGAGCCCGCGGCCGGACTGCCGTCGGCGTTCGCCCAGCCGAAGTGGTAGAGGGCCACCCGGCGCATCGGCCCGGGGAGCGTCCCGAGGGCCGCCCGCAGCCCTGGGTCGACGGTCCGGCGGGCGCGTTCGAGGAGGTCGAGGGCCTGACGGCCGTCGACCTCCTCCATCTCCATGGTCATCCGCGGTCCTTTCCCCCTCGGTGGTGCCTGAGCCGCGCGGAGTCGGGGGTGTCCTGCCCGAACGCCCGCCCGGCCCGTGCGGCAAAAAGCTTCCAGCGGGTGAAGTTCCGGCGCCATCACACGAATTGATGGGACTGCTTCGTCCGGTACGGGGCACACGGCGGGGTGCCTGGCAATCCGCCAGGTGGGGTGAGCGGGAGCGACCGGATCGGCTCGCACACCGTCCGAACAGGCGGCCCCGTCCGGTGATGCGAGTAAGTACGCTCATACGGAATTCGCCGTACGCGATCTCGCCCCGGGAGATCCGCCGGGACCGGCGGGGCCGGTCGGGCGGACGGGCCGGACCGTCGGGCGGCGGCCGGGCACGCGGCCGGGCTGCCTCCCTCCCCGGGAGCGGGCCGCCGGGGTTGTCCACAGGCCCGCGCGGCCCCTGGGCGCTCCGGCGACAATGGGCGCATGGTTCCCGAAGCGCCCGACCCCGCCGCCGTACTGCGACCGCGGCTGCCGTCCCCCCTGGTGGCGGTGGACGACGAGCGCTTCGGCCGCTTCGGGGTACGACTGCGGCTCAAACGGGACGATCTGATCCACCCCGAGCTGCCGGGCAACAAATGGCGCAAGCTCGCCCCCAATCTGCGGGCCGCCGCGGGCCGCCCGCTGCTGACCTTCGGCGGGGCCTTCTCGAACCATCTGCGCGCCACGGCCGCCGCCGGGCGGCTCCTCGGGACGCCCACGGTCGGGGTGGTCCGGGGCGACGAACTGGCCGGCCGGCCGCTCAACCCCTCGCTGGCCCGCTGCGCCGCGGACGGGATGCGGCTGGTCTTCGTCGACCGGGCGACCTACCGGTCGAAGGACGATCCCGCGGTCCTCGCCCGGATCACCGCGGAGGCGGCGGAGCGGATACCCGGCGCCGCCCCGGTGTACGTGGTGCCCGAGGGCGGCAGCAACGCCCTCGCGGCGCGCGGCTGCGCCGAACTGGGCGCGGAGCTGAACCGCGAGCCGGACGAGAAGCCGCGCACGGAGGCCACGGGCGGCACACCCGGTGTCGTGGCGGTCGCCTGCGGCACCGGCGGCACCCTCGCGGGGCTGGCGGCGGGGCTGGGCCCCGGCAGCCGCGCCCTCGGCATTCCGGTGCTCAGGGGCGGCTTTCTGGCGGCCGAGGTCGAGCGCCTCCAGCACGCCGCCTTCGGGGGCCGCCGGGGCGACTGGTCGCTGGACGACCGCTTCCACTGCGGCGGCTACGCCCGGACGCCCCCCGCGCTGCTCGCCTTCGCCGACGACTTCGAGGACCGCCACGGTTTCGCCGTCGAGC
Source organism: Streptomyces sp. NPDC003691 (assembly GCF_053981115.1). NCBI lineage: Bacteria > Bacillati > Actinomycetota > Actinomycetes > Kitasatosporales > Streptomycetaceae > Streptomyces > Streptomyces sp. NPDC003691. The sequence goes on from NZ_JBSFNQ010000145.1 coordinate 3,631, forward strand.
GGCTGTACGTGGCCAAGCTGCTGCTCGCCCTGACCACCCTGGCCGCGGAGGGCGCCTTCCCCCGCGGCACCACCGTGACGGCCGTCGTCACGGGCGCCCCGCCGCCCGCCGCCTGATCACCCGGGCCGTCCCGCAAGCAGCACACCCCGTGCCGGAGCCCTCAGGCGCCGGACTGCGGGCCACGCGGCGGCCCGGCCCCGGGAACACCGGCTCCCGCCCCCGGCTTCAGTCCGCGTCCTCCTCGCGGTAGGCCGCCGCCTCCTCCAGGTCCAGGCGGAACAGCAGGGTGCGCATCATCTCGTCGTCGATCCGGCGGCGGTCCCGCAGTTCGACGAAGACCGCGCGTTCGGCGCCGATCATCTCCCGGGCCAGCCGCCGGTAGGTCTCGTCGGCCGACTCCCCCGTGGCCTCGTTCACCGCCCCCAGGCGCTCCCAGACCGCGTTCCGGCGGCGCTCCATCACGGTCCTCAGCCGCTCCTCCAGCGGCCCGGGGAGCGCGTTGCGGCCGTCCGCCAGGAGTTCGTCCAGCCGCCGCTCGGCCGCCTCGGAGGCCGCGTTCTGGGCCTCCGCCTCGGCCAGGGTCTCCGCATAGGGGTCGGGCTTCGGCAGCCTCAGCGCCCTGATCAGCGCGGGCAGGGTCAGCCCCTGGACCACCAGGGTGCCGATGACGGTGGTGAAGGTCAGGAAGAGCACCAGGTTCCGGGACGGGAAGGGCGCGCCGGAGGCCGTCGTCAGCGGGATGGAGAAGGCGATCGCCAGGGACACCACCCCGCGCATCCCGGCCCAGCCCACCACCACCGGCGCCTTCCAGGTGACCCCGGGCTCCCGGGCCCGGACCCGGGCCGAGAGCAGCCGCGGCAGAAAGGTCGCCGGGAACACCCAGACGAACCGGACCGCCACCACCAGGACGAAGACCGCGGCCGCGTACCCCAGCGCCTGGCCGACCCCGTAGTCGCCCAGCCCGGTCAGGACGTACGAGAGCTGGAGCCCGATCAGCGCGAAGACGGCCGATTCCAGCAGGAAGGCGACCATCTTCCAGACGGCGGCCTCCTGGAGGCGGGTGGCGAAGTCGACCTGCCACGAGCGGTGGCCGAGATAGAGCGCCACGACGACCACGGCGAGCACCCCGGAGGCATGGACCTGTTCGGCCGCCGCGTACGCGACGAACGGGATCAGCAGCGAGAGGGTGTTCTGGAGCAGCGGCTCCTTCAGCCGGGTCCGCAGCCAGTGGATCGGCACCATCAGGGCCAGTCCCACCGCGACCCCGCCGAGCGCGGCCAGGGCGAACTCGCCCGCGCCCCCGAGCCAGCTCGCGCCCTCGCCGACGGCCGCGGCGACGGCCACCCGGTAGGCGGTGATCGCGGTCGCGTCGTTGATCAGCGACTCGCCCTGGAGGATCGTGGTGATCCGGTGCGGCAGGCCCAGCCTGCGGGCGATCGCGGTCGCCGCGACCGCGTCCGGCGGTGCCACCACCGCCCCCAGCACCAGCGCGGCGGTCAGCGGAAGCTGCGGGATCAGCAGATATGCCAGCCACCCCACGGCGAGGGTGGCGAACAGCGTGTAGCCGAACGAGAGCAGCGCGACCGGCCGGATGTTGGCCCGCAGGTCGAGATAGGAGCTCTCCAGCGCCGCGGTGTGCAGCAGCGGCGGCAGCACCAGCGGCAGCACGATATGGGGGTCGAGGGTGTAGTCCGGGACCCCGGGGACGAAGGAGGCCGCCAGCCCGGCGGCGACCAGCAGCAGCGGGGCCGGCACCCGGGTCCACCGGGCGGCTCCCGCCACCGCGACGCTCGCCGCGACCAGTGCCACCAGGGACAAGGCCTCCATGCGCACCCACTCCGTCCGTCGGGCCGGCCGGCGCCGGGACCGGGGCGTCCCGACGGGAAGGTCCGGCCCGGGCGCCGTAACCTGGCCATCATGAGCGAGTGTCCGCACACAGCGGCTCTGCCCCGCCCGGAGCCGGCCCCCGGGTCCGAAACCTGCCCGGAATGCGTGATCGCCGGGACCGTACCGGTGCATCTGCGGCTCTGTCTGGAGTGCGGTCATGTGGGCTGCTGCGATTCGTCGCCGCTGCGGCACGCGACCGCGCACTTCCACGAGACCGGCCATCCCGTGATGCGCAGTTTCGAGCCGGGCGAGGACTGGCGCTGGTGCTTCGTGGACGGCGCCCTCGTCTGAGGCGGCCGCCTCACTCCCGGACCGTCCGCCCGAACCGGTACCGGCCCGGGGGGATTCACCTGTTCGAACAGTGGGTACGTCAACCCTCCGCCCGCTCCCCGGAATTGCGCCCCGCACACCTCTAGCCACTGTGTGTACTCATATGCCTACCATGAGTGACAGTGACCTGAGGGGGCCCTGCGACAGGGCACCATGGATCGCGATAGCGTCGCCGGGCCGGTACCGGCTGCGCGCGGTTGTCGTCTTCAGACCCGTCGTACCGGACCGCGTCCGACGGCCCCGGGATCTGCCCCGCGGGCCCCGAAAGAGCATGTGTCACCTTGGAGGTGAGGGTGTCCCAGATCGCAGGCGAGCCCGGGACCCAGGACTTCGTCGAAGTCCGGCTGCCCGCTGCGGGTGCCTATCTGTCCGTGCTGCGTACGGCCACCGCCGGCCTCGCCGCACGCTTGGACTTCACCCTCGACGAGATCGAGGATCTCCGGATCGCGGTCGACGAGGCGTGCGCGATCCTCTTGCAGCAGGCGGTACCGGGCTCGGTGCTGAGCTGTGTCTTCCGGCTCATCGACGATTCCCTGGAGGTCACGGTCTCCGCCCCGACCACCGACGGCCGGGCCCCCGAGCGCGACACCTTCGCCTGGACGGTGCTCTCCGCGCTGGCCGGCAAGGTCGAGTCGTCGGTCGCCGACGACCGCACGGTCTCCATCAGCCTGTACAAACAGCGCGGCGCGGGACCCGGACCGGCGTGAGGAGCGGGAACGGTCCGGTGCGGGACGGCGAGCGGGACGGGCAGCCCGCCGCGCCTCCCGACATCCCGGAACAGCAGGCCCACGGACTCGACGGACTCCATGGATTCGACGGCGACGTACTCGGCGGCCGCCAGGCCGCGGCTGAGCAGGCGGGGGCTGCCACTGCGGCGGAGCCCGGGGCGAGGGCGGACCATATGACCGAGCACGAGCAGGGGAACGAACAGCTCCACGACCGGCCGCCGGCCGGGCACGACGAAGGGCCCGGCGGGGCCGTCCGGCACGACGGGCAGCCCGTCACGGCGGACGGGACAGCGGGCGGACCGGCGGACGGCACGGCGGTACGCCCCGGGGAGGCAGTTTCCCGCGAGACCGCGGGGCGCTCCGGCGAACCGCAGCGCGAACCCCAACGCGAGACACAGCGCGAGGCCCCGGACCGGGGCGGCGCCCGGGCCATGTTCATCGAGCTGCGGAAGCTGGCCGACGGCTCCCCGGAGCGGGCCGAGCTGCGCAATCAGCTCGTCCGGATGCATCTGCCGCTGGTCGAGCATCTCGCCCGGCGGTTCCGCAACCGCGGGGAGCCGCTGGACGACCTCACCCAGGTCGCCACGATCGGCCTCATCAAGTCCGTCGACCGGTTCGACCCGGACCGCGGCGTCGAGTTCTCGACCTATGCGACACCCACCGTCGTCGGTGAGATCAAACGCCACTTCCGGGACAAGGGCTGGGCGGTCCGGGTCCCCCGCAGGCTCCAGGAGCTGCGGCTCTCCCTGACGACGGCGACGGCGGAGCTGTCCCAGCTGCACGGCCGCTCCCCCACGGTGCACGAGCTGGCCGAGCGGCTCGGCATCTCGGAGGAGGAGGTCCTCGAAGGGCTGGAGTCGGCGAACGCGTACTCCACGCTCTCGCTGGACGTCCCCGACACCGACGACGAGTCGCCCGCCGTCGCGGACACCCTGGGCGCCGAGGACGAGGCGCTGGAGGGCGTCGAGTACCGCGAGTCGCTCAAACCGCTGCTGGAGGACCTCCCGCCGCGGGAGAAGCGGATCCTGCTGCTGCGGTTCTTCGGCAATATGACCCAGTCGCAGATCGCGCAGGAGGTCGGCATCTCCCAGATGCACGTCTCCCGGCTGCTGGCCCGCACTCTCGCCCAGCTGCGCGACAAGCTCCTCGTCGAGGAGTAAACCGTCCCCGGGGCACGGGGGTGCCGTGCGGCGCCCCGGGCTCCGGGGCCGCGCTGCCCGGCCGGGCCGTTTCCCTAGGACTGCCGGTCCCCGGCGCCCGGCGGGCTGATCCCGAGGGCTTCGTTGGTCTCCCGGCTGACCAGGAGCACCAGACCGGAGACGGCGAGCGCGGCGACGGCGATACCGACCGGGATCAGCACCTGCGACTCGGCCCGCAGCAGCGTCCACGCCGGGATCAGCGCGATGAGGTGGGTGATCAGCGCCGGACCGCGGGCCCAGGACCGCCGCAGCAGCAGTCCGCGGGCGGCGATCAGCGGAAGCGCGCCCAGGGCGATCAGCGTCAGCCCGCCGGTCTCGGCCTGGGTGGGACTCTCCGGGCGGCCCAGCAGGCCCATCACCAGCAGATAGACGCCGTACCCGGCCAGGGCGAGGCCCTCCGCGCCGGAGACCGCGGCGGCGGCGGTCAGACGGTGGGGACGGGGGGTCGGCTCAGCACTCACCCCAGCAGGGTAGTCCGTACGGCGGCGGCCCGGGGCGCCGGGGACGTCCCGCCCTCCGGCGGCCCCGGTGCGGGCCCGGTGCGGGGGACCGCCGGTACCACCGCCCCCGCCGCCTGGGTACGCTGCACTGCATGCGCGCACTTCTCGTGGTCAATCCGGCAGCAACCACCACCAGTGCCCGCACCCGTGACGTTTTGATCCATGCGCTGGCCAGCGAGATGAAGCTGGAGGCCGTGACGACCGAGTACCGCGGCCACGGCCGGGACCTGGCCCGCCGGGCCGCGGACTCCGGCGAGATCGACCTGGTGGTCGCCCTCGGCGGCGACGGCACGGTCAACGAGGTCGTCAACGGACTGCTGCACGACGGCCCCGACCCGGACCGGCTGCCGAAGCTGGCCGTGGTCCCCGGCGGCTCGACGAATGTGTTCGCCCGCGCGCTGGGGCTGCCCAATGACGCCGTGGAGGCGACCGGCGCCATTCTCGACGCCCTCGCCACGCGCAGTGAGCGGACCGTCGGACTCGGTCTGGCGGCCGGCACCCCGGACACCCCGGACGAAGGAGTTCCCGGCCGCTGGTTCACGTTCTGCGCGGGATACGGATTCGACGCCAGTGTGATCGGACGGGTCGAACAGCAGCGGGAACTCGGAAAGCGTTCGACGCATCCGCTCTATGTGCGGCAGGTCGTCCGCCAGTTCCTCCAGTACCCCCACCGGCATCACGGCACGATCGGCTTCGAACGGCCCGGCGCCGAGCCGGTCCGCGATCTCGTGGTCTCCATAGTCGCGAACACCTCGCCCTGGACCTATCTGGGCACCCGCCCGCTCTACGCCTCCCCGAAGGCGTCCTTCGACACCGGCCTCGACCTGCTGGGACTCTCCAGACTGTCGACCCCGGCGGTCGCCCGCTACGCGACCCAGCTGCTGCGTTCGACGCCCGAACGCGGGCCGGACGGCAAGCACGCGCTCACCGTTCACGACATGGACGCGTTCACCTTGAATTCCAAGGTTCCGCTCCCCTTCCAGATGGACGGTGACCATCTCGGACTGCGGACAAGCGTGACGTTCACAGGCGTACGCCGTGCACTGCGTGTGATTGTGTGAGTAGAAGGGCCGCCGCGCCTTTATCTCGAACGTACGGACCAGGATCCACCCCATGGAAGTACGGCTGTGACCTAGTCGACACCGAGGAATCAAAAAAAACTTTCCAGAAGGGGTTGTATCCGCCGCCGAGGTTTGCGAGTCTCTTCATGGCGATCGGGACAGCCTGCGGAACAGCGGCCCCACGGATCGTCGAACCCCTCCTCAAACCCTGGACCACACGCCGGTGTGACATTGGCGTTCGGCCCTTCAGTTGCGGGGGGATTCGTGAAAGCGTTCACATTCACAAGCAACCTGCATGTCACACAAGGAGAGGTAGCAGCCATGGACTGGCGTCACAACGCCGTTTGCCGCGAGGAAGACCCCGAGCTCTTCTTCCCCATCGGCAACACCGGTCCTGCGCTGCTGCAGATCGAGGAAGCCAAGGCCGTCTGCCGTCGCTGCCCCGTCATGGAGCAGTGTTTGCAGTGGGCGCTCGAGTCCGGCCAGGACTCCGGCGTCTGGGGTGGCCTCAGCGAGGACGAGCGCCGCGCGATGAAGCGCCGCGCCGCCCGCAACCGGGCGCGTAACGCCAGCGCCTGATCCCCCCGCGACGAGCCGAGGCAACCGGCGGCGCGTACGCAGCGTACGCACTCACCGCCACCGAGCCGCAGCGCGCAGCAGCAGGACAAACCCACAGCATTCGAGCCCCGGAAGCCCTGGCTTCCGGGGCTCGCTGCTCTGTGGCCTCGGGCCCCGGAAGCGGATTTAGGGTCCGGGCTTCGGGCGGGGCGCCGCTATTTCTGCGGGCGTACCGGGATATCCAGGACAACCCGGGTGCCGCGGCCGGGCGCGGGCACCGGGAGCATGTCGAAACTGCCGCCCAGCTCGCCCTCGACCAGCGTCCGGACGATCTGGAGACCGAGGTTCCCGGCGGTGTGGGCGTCGAAGCCCTCGGGCAGTCCGGAGCCGTCGTCCTGGACGGTGATCAGCAGCCGGGAGTCGGGCCGCTGGGGGCCGCGCACCGCCGAAACCTCGACCGAGCCCCGCTCCCCCGCCGGGAAGGCGTGCTCCAGCGCGTTCTGGAGGACCTCGGTCAGCACCATCGAGAGCGGGGTGGCGACCTCGGCGTCCAGAATGCCGAAACGGCCGATCCGCCGGCACTCCACCTTCCCCGGCGAGATCTCCGCCACCATCGCGATCACCCGGTCCGCGATCTCATCGAACTCGACCCGCTCGTCGAGGTTCTGGGAGAGGGTCTCGTGGACGATGGCGATGGACCCGACCCGCCGTACCGCCTCGTTGAGGGCCTCCCGGCCGCGTACGGAATCCATTCTGCGGGCCTGGAGCCGCAGCAGCGCGGCGACCGTCTGGAGGTTGTTCTTCACCCGGTGGTGGATCTCCCGGATGGTGGCGTCCTTGGTGATCAACTCACGCTCCCGCCGCCGTAGTTCGGTGACGTCGCGCAGCAGCACCAGGGAGCCGATCCGGGTGCCCTTGGGCCGCAGCGGGATCGTCCGCAGCTGGATGACCCCGCCGTTGCCCTCCACCTCGGTCTCCCGGGGCGCATAGCCGCTGGCGAGTTTGACCAGCGCCTCGTCCACCGGGCCCCGGGAGGGGGCCAGCTCGGCGGTGACCTGCCCGAGGTGGTGTCCGACCAGGTCGGAGGCGAGCCCCAGACGGTGGTAGGCGGAGAGTGCGTTGGGGCTGGCGTACTGGACCGCGCCGTCGGCATCCAGCCGGATCAGTCCGTCGCCGACCCGCGGCGAGGCGTCCATGTCGACCTGCTGCCCCTGGAAGGGGAAGGAGCCGGCGGCGATCATCTGGGCGAGGTCGGAGGCCGACTGGAGATAGGTCAGCTCCAGCCGCGAGGGGGTCCGTACGGTCAGCAGATTGGTGTTGCGGGCGATCACCCCCAGCACCCGGCCCTCACGGCGTACCGGGATCGACTCGACCCTGACCGGCACCTCCTCGCGCCACTCGGGGTCGCCCTCCCGGACGATCCGCCCCTCGTCGAGGGCGGCGTCCAGCAGCGGCCGGCGGCCGCGGGGCACGAGATGGCCCACCATGTCGTCCTGGTAGGACGTGGGGCCGGTGTTGGGCCGCATCTGGGCGACGGAGACGTACCGGGTCCCGTCGCGGGTGGGCACCCACAGGACGAGGTCGGCAAAGGACAGGTCGGAGAGCAGCTGCCACTCCGAGACCAGCAGATGGAGCCATTCGAGGTCCGAATCGCCGAGGGCGGTGTGCTGGCGTACGAGGTCGTTCATGGAGGGCACGTCTGCGAGCGTACCTGTGGGTGATGAGGAAGATGAGAGCCCGCATGAGACTTCGAACATCTCCGTGCAGACACATGGACATCCGCGAATGGTCTAGTCCACAATGAATCCATCACGAACTTCCGCCCTCCCCGCACAGGTGGGCGGAGTGAGGGACGCGTGCTCTCTGCCCTGACTGCACCGCGACCCTCCCCATCGGCCGAGCGGGCCCGCACACTCGCCCGGCCGGAGCACTCCGGGCTGCGGTGCCGGGCGGGTTGAGGGTCCCGCCAGGCGCCGCGGCCCGCGGGTTTTTCCCCCTTGGTGTGCGGGCTTCCGTTCCGCCGGGCCTTGCAGGGTGCGGGCCCTCCAGCGCCCCTGCATCCCGCAGGCCGTCCGTGGCTTGTCGCGCAGTTCCTCGCGCCCCTGGGTACCTGTGCCTGCGGTCCCTGCTGGGTGCGGGTTTCCTGTGCGGTCGAGTCCCGCTCTCCGTGGGGTCGTCACCCGGTCCTGTCTGGTTCGGGCAGGTCGGTGGCCTCCGGGCTCACCTCCTCGCCACGTGCGATGC
>NZ_JBSFNQ010000146.1:0-11534 GCF_053981115.1 Streptomyces sp. NPDC003691
TCCTACGTCTTCTACGACGGGCTGGGCCGTGAGCGGCAGAAGCAGGACCCGGCCGTCGGCAAGGGCCGTCTGATCACGGACATCTTCTACGGTCCCGCTCCCGAGACCGCCGCCGCACCCCCGGCGGGCGCGGCGGAGGTCTCACCGGACGCGCTGTACGCCCGGCTCGACGACCTCGGCTACGGCTACGGCCCCGCGTTCCAGGGACTCCGCGCCGCCTGGCGGGACGGCGACGGCACCCTCTTCGCCGAGGTGGAGCCGGTCGGTGACGCGCTAGCGGACCCGGGCCGCTATCTGGTCCATCCGGCGCTCCTGGACGCCGCGCTCCATGTGCTCGGACACGGCGCGGAGGACCGGCTGAGGCTGCCGTTCTCCTGGTCGGGCGTGCGGCGGTACGACGGCGACGCCGCGGCCGGGCTCCGGGTCCGGATCACCCCCGCGGGCCAGGACGTCTACGCCCTGCTGCTGACCGACCCGAACGGCCGGCCGGTACTGACGGCAGACGCCCTCAGCCTGCGGCCCCTCGACCCCGCGCAACTGGCCGGACTGGTCGGTGCGGCGGGCGGCGACGGCGACTCCCTCTTCGAGGTGGAGTGGATTCCGGCGGGTCCGGCCGAGCCCGGCCGGGCCGCACCGGTGATCGTCGCACTCGGATCCGGGGACCTTCCGGCCGGGCTCGCCGCGCCGGACCTGCCCCGGTACGACGACCCGGCGGCCTTCACGGCCGTACTATCCGAGGCCGCCGCCGGGGAGCCCGCTCCCGACGCGGCCGTCGTCCTCCTCGACGCCGCCGCAGAAGAGGAGCCCGGCGATCCGCTGCCGGCGGCCCACCGCTCGGCGCGGCAGGCGCTGGACCTCGTACAGCGGTGGCTGACGGCCGGGCCGCCCACCGGCACCAGACTGGTCCTGGTCACGCGCGGTTCCGTGGCGGCCGGACCCGGGGACGACGCGCCCCGCCTGGGCACCTCGCCGGTACGGGGCATGCTGCGGTCGGCGCAGTCGGAACACCCCGGCCGCTTTGTCCTGCTGGACCTGCCGTACGACGGATCCGGCGGCACCGGACCGGAGCAGACGCTCCCCGACGGCCTCCTCGAAACGGTCCTGGGCGCCGACGGCGACACCGAGTTCGCCGTCCGTGAAGGGCGGCTGCTCGTACCCCGGCTGATCCGCCTCCGGCCGTCCCCGGAGGCCGGGGCACCCCGGTTCGATCCCCTCCGGACCGCGCTGATCACCGGCGGTACCGGACAACTGGGGCGGCTGCTCGCTCGCCATCTCGTGGCGGCGCACGGCATCCGCCGGCTGCTGCTGACCAGCCGCCGCGGCCCCGAAGCCGAGGGGGCCCGCGAGCTGGCGGCGGAACTCGCCGCGCAGGGCGCCGAGGTGACCGTCGCGGCCTGCGACACGTCCGACCCCGAAGCCCTGGCCCGGCTGCTGGCATCCGTTCCGGCCGACCGGCCGCTGGGGATCGTCGTCCATGCGGCGGGGACCACCGACGACGGTCTGGTGGAATCGCTGACGGCCGAGCGGACCACCGCGGTCCTCCGGCCGAAGGCGGACGCGGCCTGGCACCTCCACCGCCTGACCCTCGACGCGGAGCCGGAGGCCTTCGTCCTCTACTCCTCCTTCGCGGGAATCGTCGGCAATCCCGGCCAGGCGGCCTACGCGTCGGCCAACACCTTCCTCGACGCGCTCGCCGCCCACCGCCGGGCGCACGGTCTCCCCGGCACCTCCCTGGCCTGGGGCCTGTGGGAGGGGGACAGCTCCCTCACCGCCTCGCTGACCAGGGCCGACCTGGCCAGACTGGAACGGAGCGGGGTCACGGCCATCACCCCGGAGCAGGGCCTCGGACTGTTCGACGCGGCGCTGACGGCGGAGCGTGCCCTGACCGTGCCCGTCCGGCTGGACCTGCCCGCTCTCCGGGCCCGGTCCGGGACGGACGGCCCGCCGGCGCTCTACCGTGAGCTGGTACGGGGCCGGGCGGCGCGCCGCCCCCGGTCCGGCCCGCGGACTCCCGGTCTCATCGGCAGGCTCGCCGGGGCCCCGGACGAGACCGGACGGCTGCGGATCGTCCGGGAGGTCGTACGCGGCGAAGTGGCGGCCGTCCTCGGCTTCGCGGATCCGTCCGGGCTGGAGATGGAGCGCGGCCTGCTCGATCTGGGCTTCGACTCCCTGACCGCTGTGGAACTGCGCAACCGGCTGAACGCCCTGACCGGCCGGCAGCTGTCCACCACGCTGGTCTTCGACCACCCCACCCCCGAAGCGCTCTCCCGGTATCTGCTCGGGGAACTCTCCCCGGCCGACTCCCGCGGTGCGGCGGACGCGCCGGGCCGGAGCCCGCAGCTCTCGTCGGCGCTGGCGGCGCTCGACGCCGTACTCCCTGATGCGGAGGCCGACGACGGCCTCCGCGACCGGCTCCGGGACCATCTGGAGCAGCTACTGCACCGGTTGGTGCCCGGAACGGAGGACGCGGAGCTGGGCGGCAGACTGGAGAGCGTGTCGGACGACGACCTCTTCGACTTCATCGACCAGGAGCTGAGCTGAGCCGGGCCGGGCCGGTTGGAGCGGGGGAACGAGGCGACCGACCCCGACCTCCGATGTGGCGCAGGTCACAACTGCTTAGGTAATTTCCTGGATGCCGAATCGTACGGGCGTTCTGCAACGCTTGGAGCCGGAGATTTCGTACGAAGCTTCCGGGCCGAACGGGGGTCCGGCATTGCCGCCACAGGGGGACATATGAAGTTCGAGATGCTCGGAAACCTGAGTATTCGTGCCGGAGAACGTCATCTGGAACCCCGAGCCAAGAAGGTGGGGATTCTGCTGGCCGCTCTGCTGCTCCGGGCGAACCAGGTCGTCTCCATCGACCGGCTCGTTCTGGAGATCTGGGGTGAACGGCCACCCAGGCGGGCCACGGCGGCACTGCACGTCTATGTTTCGCAGCTCCGCAAGCTCATTCCCGCGGACGAGATCTCGGGGCATCCGATCGTGACCCGTTCACCCGGATATCTCATCCAGGTGAACAGCGGGGATCTGGACGTGGACGTGTTCCGGGACCTGCTCGCCCGGGGGCGCCGGCTCATGCGGACCGGCGACTACCAGGGTGCCATCGCGGCGTTCGAGCAGGCCCAGGACTTTCCACAGGGCGATGAGCTGGCCCGGCTGGGCGACGGGCCGATCGTCAGCGGGTTCGCGACCTGGCTGGCGGAGGTCCGGCTGGAGCTGCTGGAGATGACGACGGAATGCCGGCTGATGCTGGACCACCACCATGAACTGGTGCCCGGCCTCCATGAACTGCTGCGGGAATTCCCGCTGCACGAGGCGTTCTACCGGCAGTTGATGCTCGCCCTGTACCGGTGCGACCGGCGCGCCGACGCGCTCCAGACGTACCGCCGGGCCCGGGCGCTGCTCCAGAACGAAATCGGGCTGGAGCCGTGCGCTTCCCTGCGGGAGCTGCACCATGCGATTCTGCACGACGATCCGCGGGCGCTGAGGCTCAGCCCGGTCGCGTAACCGTCCTTCGGGGCGGCCGTAAGGCGAAGGTGAATGCGGGAATTCCGCCGGTGCGCTGCCGCACCGGCGGATTCTCTTTCTTTCCGGCGCCGGTTCCCGTCCTCCCCCGCCGCTCCCCTCCTCACCGGGAGGGGCCCGCCCGGCGCCGGTCCTCAAGCGGTGAACGTGCCCCGGCGGTCCCGGAACCTGACCAGCGGGCGGCCCGGCGCATGGGTGTCCAGATGGCCGACCCGGGCCACCACGATCAGCCGGTCGCCCGTCCGGTGCTCGGCCTCCAGTGTGCACTCCAGCCAGGCCAGGGCCCCGTCGAGAACCGGGGCGCCGTGCGGCGACGGCGACCAGCCCGGCCCCGGCAGACCGCCGCTCCCCGGCGGACCCTCGTCCCCCGGCAGGCCGTCGTTCTCCGGTGGAGCCGCCGATGAGTGCCGCTCGCCGAGGACGCTGACGCACCAGTAGCCGCAGTCGCGGACCCGCGGCCAGACGGCATGGTCGTGACCGACGCTGAGAAGTATCAGCGGCGGGTCCAGGGCCACCGAGGTGAACGAACTGGTCGTGAAGCCGAACGGCCGCCCCGTCAGGGGGTCGGTCGCCGCGACGACCGTCACGCCGGTCGCGAACGCGGCGAACACTTCGCGCAGTTCCCCCTCGGCGGGGAGCGCGGCGCGCGGCGCGCGGCCGGGCGCGGTGCCGGACGCCGCCGGGGCCGGGGCCGGGGCGGGGGGAGTGCTCGGGGAGACCGGTATCACCGGGAACCTCCGTCGTTCGGGGAGACGGCGGGACGGGTGTCGACGTACAGCTCGGCCGGGGCCCGCAGAAACCGTCCGGTGTCGACGGGGGAGAACGACTCCGCGTAGCGCAGACCGGGCAGGGCGTCCAGCAGGGCGCGTACCCCCGCCTCGACCTCCGCCCGTGCCAGCAGGGCGCCCAGGCAGAAGTGGCTGCCGCCGCCGAGCGCCACCTGGAGGGCGCCGCCGGTGACCTCGCGCCGTACGTCGAGTTCCGTGCGGAACAGGTCGAACGCGTCCGGATCGCGGAAGACTTCGGGGTCCCGGTTGGCGGCGCCGAGCAGCAGGTACACCTTCTCGCCCGCGGGCACCGGGCCGCCCGACAGTTCGATGTCCGCGACCGTCTCCTTGACGAGGTACTGGCTGGGCGGATCGCGCCGGAGGGTCTCCAGGAAGGCGCGGGGAAGCAGGGACGGATCCGCGCGCACCGCCGCGAGCTGGCCGGGGTTCTCCAGCAGATTGCGGATCGTCAGGGTGAGGGCCTTCTCGGTGGATTCGCCCCCCGCGACCAGGATCAGTGAGCACAGGGCGGCGATGCGCTCGTCGTCGAGCGGCTCGCCCCGTACCCGCGCGGCGCAGAGCAGGGAGATCAGATCCTCTCCCGGGGCGGCCCGCCGCTCGGCGATGACCGGGGAGAGATAGGCGCGCAGCTCGCGCCGCGCCCGGTCGCCCGCCGCGGCGGCCTCCGGGTCGCCCGTGTAGTCGCCGCCCGCGGTCAGCAGGGCCTCGTACCACTCCCGGAAGAGCGGGGAGTGCGCGCGGGGGAGCCCGAGCAGGGCCACAGTCACGCTCACCGGCAGGGGGCCGGAGAATTCCGCGACGAGATCGACGCGGGCCCGCCGGGGCAGGGCGGCCGCCAGGTCGCGGGCCGTCTCCTCGACGACCGGCACGAAGCGTTCGCCGAGGACGCGTCCGCGGAACAGCGGCGACACCACGGCCCGGTGCGCGGCGTGTTCGGCGCCGTCGAGGCCGACGAACGTCGGGCCGATCAGCCTGCGGCTCGGCTGTTCGTAGAGCCGGTTGGAGATCGCCGGATCCCGCAGCGCCCGGTGCACGTCCCGGTGGCGGCTGACCAGCCAGCCGCCCAGGGGTTCGTCCCGGAGCAGCGGATAGTCGTCCCGTAGGCGTCGGTAGAGCGGATAGGGCGAGGTCTCGAACTCCGGCCACAGCAGGCTCGGCGGTCCGGGGCGGGCCTGGGTCATCGGCGACCTCCGGCAGACGTCGTGGTGCAGCCGTCGGCTGCGGACGGCTCCCACTATACGGAGGCGCCCTCCGTTTGGGAAGACGGTCCGGGCGGCGGCCCGGGGCCCGCTTCCGGCCGGGCCCCGTCCGCGGCCCCGTTCCGGCCCGGTTCGCCGCCCCCCGGTCGGTCGGCCCGGTCAGTCGGCCCGGTCGGTCGGCCCGGTCAGTCGGCCCGGTCAGTCGGCCCGGGCCAGGATCCTTACCAGGGAGGCCCGTGAGGTGATGTCGAGTTTGCGGTAGATGCGGTGAAGATGGCTGTCCACCGTGCGGGGGCTCAGCGAAAGCCGCTGGGCGACCTCCTTCGTTTTCAGTCCCATGCCGGCCAGTACGGCGACCTCGCGCTCCCTGCTGCTGAGGCCGGTCAGCGGATGGGTGGTGGCGGTCGCGGTCGGGAGGTCCCGGTCCGGTGCCGGCGCGGCCGCGGGCCGGGCGGTGGTCGTCGGGAAAGGCGGCGGCCAGGCGTCCCCGCACCGCCGGGCCAGGGCGTCGGCAAGGGTCAGCAGCGACCTCTTCCGGCCCGGGTCGCCCGCCTTCTCCGCGCAGAGCGCCGCCAGGTGCAGAGCCCTCGCCTGCGACCAGACCATCCCCGCCGCGGAGAAGTGCCGGGCCGCCGACAGATACAGGGTGACGGCGTACGCCGGGCTGGCGCGCAGTACATGCGCGCGGGCCATGTCCCCGTGGGCCGCCGCGTGCGGCGCGCCCGCGAGCGAAGCGGCCGCGGCCCGTGCCCGGTCGGCGTACTCCCGGGCCGACTGGTCCCCGCTGGTCACGGCGGAGCAGGCCAGCACCTCGTACGCCTCGGCCCGCAGCGCGGCGGGCAGCCCCGGCAGTTCGGGCCCGTTGCCGGTGGTCAGCAGCAGGGCCATGGCGTGTTCGGGCTCGCCCCGCAGCCGTGCCGCGTCCGCCAGCCGCAGCGCGGTGACGCTGCCGAGGCCGCTGCTGTACCAGGAGAGGGATGCCTCGGCCTCCGCCGCCAGGGTTGCGGCGCGGGGGTCGGTGCGGCCGTGCAGCGCCGCCAGGCACCAGGCCTCCAGCGCCGTCGCCACCACCTGGAGCTGGCCGGGCGCGGAGGGCCGGACGGCGGTACGGGCCTCGGCGGCCGTCCGGCGCGCGGTGTGCAGCCTGCCGCTGTTCCCGTAGGCATAGGCCAGTCCGGTGAGCAGGAACGGCTCGGCGTAGCAGGCGGACGAGGCCCGGGCCAGCGACAGGCCGCGCCGCAACTGCTCCTCCGCCGCCCGGGTGTTGCCCAGCAGGGCGTGTGCCCAGCCGGTCGCCGCCGGGTACTCGGGGAGCCCGGCCAGGTCCCGGTCGCCGAGGGAGCCGAGCGCCGTCGTGGCGCGGCCGGCCGCCTCGGCGGCCCCGGTCCCCGTGCCCTCGTGGGACAGGGACCGGCGCAGGGCCGTCTGGGCGAGCGCCCCGGCCTCGGTCACCCGGTCGCCGTGCGACCGGGCCAGGGCGAGGGCCTCCTCGGCGGAGTGGGGTGTGCCGGGCCGGCCCTCGTGCAGGTCGAGCAGGTCCAGATGGACCATCAGGGGGGCGCGTTCGGCGGAACCGGTCCCGCGGTTCCGGCCGGGGTCGGCCGCGAGCAGGGCCCGGGCCCGGTCGAAGTCGCCCAGTACGGTGTGCATCCAGGCGGAGCCGATCAGGACCGGCAGGCGTTCGGGGCCGGTGAGCGTTCCGGCGCGGGTCAGCAGTTCGTCCAGGAGGTCGCGGTTCCCGGCCAGTCCGCCCGTGGTCGCCAGCAGCCGGGTCACTCTGATCAGCAGATCCCGGTGGAGGGCGGTGCCCCGGTATTCGCGGGGCATGATGCGCAGCGCCAGCCGCAGCCAGTGCGCTGCGGCCTCCGGGGCGGCGGGCAGGGCCTCCCGGGCGGCCCGGGTCAGGATCTCCAGATCGGCCGCGGAGCCCTCGGGCAGCGAGCGTTCGATATGGCGGGCGACGACGGCCGCCGGTGTCCCGTCGCCCGGCAGGGCCCGCATCGCCCGGCGGTGGGCCCGCATTCGCCAGCACGGGTCGGCCCGGTTGTACACGAGCCGGCGCAGCCCGGCGTGCCGGAAGGCGAACTGCCCGCCCGTATCCGTCGTACGGAACACGTCCCGGCCCGCCAGCTGGGAACTCGCCCGGCACACCTCGTCGTACGTCAGCTCCGCCACCGCCGCCACCGAGTGTAGGTCGAACCGCTCGCCGACGACGGCCGCGGTCGCCGCCACCAGCGCATGGGTGCTGCCGAGGGTGGCGATATCGCCGATCAGGGCGGTGGCGATGTCGTCGGGGACGGGGCCGTCGTCCACGAGTCCGGGGGTACGGGGGGTGACCGCGTCGGCCAGGGCCAGCCGCAGCAGCGTCGGGTTGCCCTCACCCGCGCAGTGCAGCCGGGTCAGCTCCTCGTCGGCCGCGGGGAGCCCGAGGAGTTGCGCGGACTGGACCCGGGAGAGCGGCGGCAACTCCTCGCGGTGTCCGGCGCCGACGGCGGCCGCATGGAGCAGGGCCTGGCGTAACCCGGGATGGGCCTGCCGGGGGCGGTGGGCGACGATCACGGTCAGCGGGGTGCTCAGGGGAGTGCGCAGCAGATCCTCGACCAGTTCGGCCGAGGAGGGGTCCGCCCAGTGGAAGTCGTCCAGGAGGAGTGCGGTGTCGTCCCGGACGAACTCGGCGAGGAGCTCCCGCATGGCCTTCGGCGTCATCACGCGCAGGGCGGGGAGGAAACCGTAGGTGACGGGCTCCGGCGCGGTGGCCTGACGGAGCGTCCGGAGCGAGGGGGGACTGCCGAGGGGGACATGGGCCGCGGGCGCGGGCTGGGTGAACGCCTGGAGCAGCGCCTGGAAGGGCATCTCCCGCTCCGCGGGCGCGGAGCGGGCGCGCAGCACGGTCAGCCCCCGCCCTTCGGCGTGGCGGGCCAGCTGCGCCAGGAGCGTGGACTTGCCCGAGCCGGGCTCGCCGAGGACTTCCAGGACGGTGCTGCGCCGCGCCGGGCGGCGTTCGACCACGTCGAGGAGCCGTCTCAGCTCCGCCGGTCTCAGGTTCGGTGGCTGTGGGGGGTGTAGTGTCCTCGGTTCGGTCATGGCCTGGCTGATCCCCTTCCGCTGCATGACCCCGGTCGATGGCTGCCGCTGGAACGAGGAGGGGCGGGCGGTGGCGGAATCCCCCGGCTCCGGCGGGTGGGCGGTCGGTCGGTGCGACCCCGTTCGGACTGCGGTCCCTGGGTGACGGCAGGCGTGTGAAACCCCCTTCGCGCGCGGCCGATTCGGCCGGAACGGATGCGTCCCCGCCCGGCGGCGGTGGCGAAAACGTCTTCAGGGTAACGTGCAATTGTTGCCAATCGGAGGAGTCCTCCGTATCGTAGTTCATGAAACACGCAGGGTGTTCGCCGAAGGCTGCGCAGGCAGGCGCCGCACGGCGAGAGCCCGGTTTCCGGGCCTGCGGCGGCCCCGCCCCGGCGGCGGTCGCCACGGCCCGACGGCCTCCGTGCCGGGCGGCGGCCCGGCCGGATCCGCAGCCTCGCCGCCCTTCCGGTTCACACCCCTGCCCCTCTTCGGTTTTCGGCCCGTTTTCGCCCTCGCCCGTCCCTCACCGGCCCCTCGCCCCGGGAACCCGCGGCCTTCCGCGGTTCCCCCCCAACGGCCTTTCTGGAGGCACCCCTCGTGACCGGTTCACCGTCCGTCCCGCTCTCCGTCCTCGACCTGTCCCCCGTCTGGGCCGGCTCGACGCCCGCTCAGGCGCTGCGCGAGACCATCGCGCTGGCCCGCGCCACCGAGGAACTCGGCTATCACCGCTACTGGCTGACGGAGCACCACAACGCGCCGGGAGTCGCCAGCAGCTCACCGCCCGTGCTCATCGGGCAGATCGCCGCCGCCACCCGCAGCATCCGGGTGGGGGCCGGGGGAGTGATGCTGCCCAACCACCCCCCGCTCGTCGTCGCCGAGCAGTTCGGCACCCTCGAAGCCCTGCACCCCGGCCGTATCGACCTCGGCCTCGGCCGGGCGCCCGGTACCGACCCCGCCACCGCTCAGGCGCTGCGGCGCAACGCGGGCCCCATGGCCGCCGAGGAGTTCCCCCAGCAGATCGTGGAACTGGCCGGGTACTTCGCCCCGGAGGCCGACGGCCGCGAACCGGCCAGGATCAGCGCGGTCCCCGCCGCGGGCAACGCACCCGCCCTGTGGCTGCTGGGCTCCAGCCCGAGCAGCGCCCGGCTCGCCGCGGCCCTCGGCCTGCCCTTCGCCTACGCCTACCACTTCAACGCCCAGCTCGCGGTGCCCGCACTGCGCGTCTACCGCGAGGAGTTCCGGCCCTCCGGGCTGCTGGAGCGCCCCCACAGCATCGTCGCCGCCTTCGTCGTCGCCGCACCCACCGACGAGGAGGCGCGGAGACTGGCAGGCCCCATACGGCTGGCCACCGCCATGTCGATGCGCGATCCGCGCCAGACCGAGTACCGCACCACCGACGAGGCCAACCGCTACCGGTTCGCCGAGAGCGAGCTGCGCCTCGTCGACGGCCATCTCGGCCGTCAGTTCATCGGCGGCCCCGCCTCCCTGGCGCCCCGGCTGGAAGAACTGCTCGCGGACACCGGCGCCGACGAGCTGATGGCCATGAGCGTCATCGAGGACTTCGACGCCCGCGTGGCGGGCTACGAGATCCTGCGCGACGTGGTCGCCGGGCTGAAGGTCCCCACCCACCGGAGAGCGCCCGAAGGCGCCTTCTGATGTCCGCGCCCGGGCCCCTCGTGCCGCCCAGTCTGGGGTCCCCGGAGTACGCCGCCGACCCCGCGGCCTGGTTTCCCGTACTCCGCGACCGCTTCCCGCTGGTACGCGACCGGATCCTCGGCGGCTGGCTGCTCAGCCGTCACGAGGACGTCCGGCTGGCCTTCCGCGATCCCCGCTTCTCGACCCGCGTCTACCGCAGACAGCGGCCGCTGATCGGGCGCAGCCTGCTGGAGGCGGACGGCACCGAGCACGCCCGGCTCCGCGCCGCGCTCTCCCCGCCGTTCCGCGGCCGCGCGCTGCGCGAGCGGCTGGTGCCGGTGATCCGCCGGACCGCCGCCGGACTGGTGGACCGGCTGCCCCGAGACCGCCCCTTCGATGTGGTCGCCGAGTACTTCCATGTACTGCCCGCCCTGGTCATGGCGGGGGCGCTCGGACTGCCCCGGCGGGACTTCCGGGCCTTCCAGGGCTGGTACGAGGCGGTCCTGCGGGCGGCCAACGACATCAGCGGCGATCCCGCGGTCCAGGAGGCGGGGCTGCGGGCCCGGGCCGAGTTCGACACCTATCTGGGCCCTCTCGTCGCGGCCCGCCGCGCGGAGCCCCGCGACGATCTGCTGTCGGCGCTCTGCGCCCCGGGCGGCGGCCGGACACCGCTGACGGAACAGGCCGTCAAGGACTTCTGCGTCCTGCTGATGGTCGCGGGCGGCGAGTCCACCGACAAGCTGCTGGCGCTGGTCACCCGCAATCTGCTGGACCACCCCGCCCAGCGGGACGCCGTCACGGCCGATCGCGCGCTGCTCACCCGGGCCGTGCTGGAGACCCTGCGCCGGGATCCGCCGGGGCAGGTCATCGCCCGCGAGACGGTGGCGGAGGTGGCCGTCTCCGGCGGCACGATCCCCGCCGGGGAGACGGTCCATCTGCTGCTCGGCGCCGCCAACCGGGATCCCGCGCTCTTCGCCCGCCCCGACGACTTCGACGTCTTCCGCGAAGGACTCGACCCGGAAAGGGAGTTCACCGGGGGCGCGGTCCTGGTGGCCTTCGGCAGCGGGCGGCACTTCTGCGCCGGGGCCATGCTGGCCCGCGCGGAGACGGAGATCGCCCTGGAGACACTGTTCGACGGATTCCCGGGTCTGCGGTACGCCCCCGGCTTCCGCCCCCGCACCACCGGGGTCTTCGTCCGCGCGCCCCGGCAACTGCTGGTCCGGGACCCGCCTATCTGCCGGTGGATCCCAAGCTGCCCGCCGAACGGCGCCGCTATCTGATCGAGGACTCCGGCGCCGACGCCGTCGTCACCCCCGGCACC
>NZ_JBSFNQ010000147.1:0-11347 GCF_053981115.1 Streptomyces sp. NPDC003691
CCCCGATCACTCCCACCGGAACCGGTGCCGGGACGCGGGTGGGGGCGGGCGGGGCGGAAAGGGTCGGGGGGTGTCGGCCCTTGCCGCGCCGCCCGCCCGGTTCCGCGGACCGGCGCCGGGCCGGTCCGCGGTCGGTGCCACGGGAGGGGACGCTCACCGGGGCCGTACCGGTGGCGTCGGGCCCTTCCGGGCCGTCCGCCACCGGCCGTACCACCCCGGTCCGGTGGGGTGTGCCTAGAAGACGCTGTAGCCGTAGAGGCTCAGCGGCCGCTGGACGGGCTCGTAGAAGGTGGTGCCGCCGACGGAGCAGTTGCCGCTGCCGCCGGAGAGCAGGCCGAGGGCCGTGTTGCCGGTGAACAGCGGGCCGCCGCTGTCGCCGGGCTGGGCGCAGGCGTTGGTCTGGATCGTGTTGTAGACCAGCTGGCCGCCGCCGTAGTTGACGGTCACGTTGAGGGCGGTGACGGAGCCGGTGCGGTAGCCCGTGGTGCTGCCGGAGCGCTCGATGCGCGTACCGACGCTCGGGTAGCCGGAGTTGATGATGTCGCGGTAGGTGCCGTTGTAGAGGTACACCCGGCCGTCGGCGGCGGCGGGGTTGGAGTGGCGGATGACGCCGTGGTCGTAGACCGGGAAGACCTGCTGTCCGGCCACGGTGGTGCCGATGTTCCAGCTCGGGCGGCCCACGGTGCAGTGACCGGCGGTCAGGGCGTGGTAGCCGCCGGGGCCGATGACGTTGAAGCCGAGGGAACAGCGCACACCCGAGGAGGTGATGGCCTCGCCGCCCGCGATCAGCCGGCTGATCTTGCCTGCGGTGCGGTTGACGACCACATTGCCGGCCTGGGCGCCGGCGGCCTTCTTGATCTTGGCTATCTCCGCCTTGGAGACCGTGCTGTCGGCGGTGACGACCAGCTTGCCGGACTTCGCGTCGGAGTACCACGCGGTACCCGCGACGTCCGCGGCCAGCACGGCCTTGTTCGCCACGGCCAGCTGGGCGGCGCTCGCCTTGCCCGCGGACGCGTCGGCGGCCACCGCGGTGGGTGCGACGAGGGCGGCGACGGTGGCCAGACCCGCGACGAGCACGGCTCCTCTTCGGCCGACGGGCGTGAGCAGCGACTTGACCTTCACAGATCCTCCATCGGGAATCCGGGGCCCGTCCGGTGTACGGGCCCCTGGTCACGCGAGCGGCGGGCCCAGGGACCATGCGGCGGTCATGTGCCTGCCAAGTCGCGTGATGGGGATCCTGGGCCGGACCCGCCTTCCGCAACAAGCTCGACTTTTGGACGCCCTGCGCACGACCGCACACACTCGGTCACCACTGGCAGGAACACGCTCTTGCCGCGGTCCGGCGACGACGGCGGGACACTCGCGCGGCGGCCGGGGCACGGGGTGTCACGAGCAACCGCTTTCCCCATTCCGCTAGCCGTCCGGACCGGCGGGCGCGACGGGCCGCGGACCGGGCCGCCGGCTTCACCTCACGGCACCCGGCAGGGCGGGGTCGCGGCAGCTCAGGGCGGTGCGGCGACACCGGGACGAAGGGGCCCTCAACGTACACGTAAGGAGCCCGAGTTCGGTTCACCAAGACCGGGCAAAGGATTCCGCTAAATCATGTGACGCAGGACACACACCATGGCCTTGCGCAACCCCCGCCCCAGCGCGCCCAGTCACCTCATCACGGGCGTCCGGTCCCGCCGACGGAGCGGCGGCAAAAAATACTCCCGGCCCGGATCGCGGCCGGTGCCCGTATGGGCGGATTGACCTTCTTCAGCGGGCAGCCGCCGTGTCCGGTTCTGCCGCTTCCCCGCGCCGTCCGCCGTTTTCACGCCGACGTCCGGTGCGAAACGGCGGCACCCGGCGCGGGACGGCAGTGCCCGGCGGGACCGGAGCGCTGTACGGGACCGGTGTGACCGGCACCGGAAAACCGCTGGCCGCCCCGGATCGCTCCTGTTAGCGTTCCGACGCGCCCTCCGACGGGCGTCCCACTGCCGTGGCACCCTTCCGTGGTGCCACCGTTCGGGCCTCCGGGCCCTGGAAAGAGCTGATGTATGCCCCGGCCCGGGCCGAGCGTGCCTCGTAACACCATGAGCGCGTCCGGCATCTGACCCCCGACCGTCCACCGCGGACGCCCCGGACCACCAGTCCGTCCGGGCCGCTCCGCCGGTGCCCGTCGTACGGGTCCGTCCGTCCGCCCTCCGGTGTCCCGCCGGTCCTTTTTCCGTCCGCACGCCGTCGCCCGGCTGCCGTGGTGCGTTCCGCACCCCTGCCCGCGCACGCCGTCCGCGGACCCCTCCGGCCATCGCTCCCCGAGTGCCGCCCGGCCTCCTTGTGCTGCCATCGCCATCCGAACAGCCAGGAGAGACCACCGTGTCCACCCACCAGGGCCACCCCCGCACGTCCGGCCACCGGCCGCACCCCGTGCAGCTCACCAATACCTTCACCTGTATCCGCTGCGGGCTGACCGTGGGCGCCACCGGCCCCGACGGCGCCCTCCGCAACCACTGCCCGAGCTGTCTGCACTCGCAGCACCTCGACGACCACGTGGACGGCGGACCGTCCGGCTGCCGCTCCCGGATGAGCCCCATCGCCATCGCCGTACTGCGCGCGGGTGACTGGATGGTCGTCCACCGCTGCACCCGGTGCGGCGAACTGACCTCCGGTCCCGTCAGCCCCGACGACAACCATCTGATCCTGATGCGGATGGCGGTACGCCCGCTGGCCAGCCCGCCGTTCCCGCTCGAAGTCTTCGGCGAGCTGTGAACCCGCCGCCCCACGACCCGTACTCCCGGAAAGGAAGAACCCCGTGCCACGACGGGTGAGAAGAAACGGCGAACGGCCGTACGACGACAGCGGTGACGGCGGCCGCGGCGAGCGCCGCCGCGGACCGCGGCGCCAGCGGCAGAAGGACGTTCTGCACGGCCACGGCGGTGAGCGGGGCGAATCGTTCCGCTGCGCCGGCTGCCGGCTGGACGTCTCCGTCGCAGCTCCCGGCACCGCCCACCGCAACCACTGCCCCCACTGTCTGGCGAGCCTGCACCTGGACGCGCGGATACCGGGCGACCGGGCCTCGGCCTGCCGGGGCCGGATGGCCGCCGTGGGACTCACGGTCCGGGCGGACGGCGAGTGGCTGATCGTCCACCGCTGCCTGTCCTGCGAGGGCATCAGCCTCAACCGGATCGCCGGGGACGACAATCCGCTCCCCCTGATCAGGCTGGCGACCCGCCCGCTCGCGGACTCCGGGGCCCCCTTCCGGGCACTGCTCACCCTCTGAGCAGTTCCCGGAGAGCCGGGCCTGCCGGTCCCGGCGCGTCCTTCACCGGGCGCGCCGGGACCGGCCGGGACCGGTGCGGACCGGTACGGCCGGGTCGGGCCCGTGAAGGGCGCGCCGGAGGGCGGGCTCCCTCAGGAGCCGGCCGCCCCGCCCCGGCCGCCGCGCGCGGCGGAGAGATGGACGACGATCAGCGCGAAGGCCGCCACCATCACATTGCGCCCGGCGGGCTCCAGACCGTTCCAGTCGGCGGACTGCCACATCTGGAACCACTCGCCGCCGATGACGATGAACCCCAGGCCGAACAGGAGCACCACCATGACCAGACCGAGGACGGCCGCCCGGCGGGCCCGGTCCTGGTCGCCGCCCCGGCGCAGCGCGCCGGCCCACAGCGCCACGGAGAACAGGAGGACCGCGGCGGCCACCGTCTCCCAGACGATGATCGCGACATAGGCGATATCGACGAGGGTCCCGGACTCGATCGCCCGCCACATGACGTCCTCGTCACGGAACGTCGTGTCCATCGCCAGCACATGGCGGACGAACTCGCGGTTGGTGCCGAAGTCGGTGATGTTCCCGAACGCCACCAGCGCCATGTACCCGGCGACGACGGCCGTCAGCACGGCCGCCGCAACGGGCAGGGTGCCCAGGGCAAGTACCCGGTCCACCGGCCCGCCGCCGCCCGTGCCGCCCCTGCCGTCCGTCGTGGTCCCGGTTCGGTCGTCCTCTGCCACCGCAGCTCCTCTCCCGTCCCGTGCGCACCTCTCGGCACACGGATCACGGCATCGTGTCATGTCCCCCGCCAAGGTCAACCCCGTGTCCACGGGCGGCCATTGACCTCGGCGGGCGGGACGGCGCGGGACGGTCCCGGGTTCCGCCGGGAGGCCGTACCGACGTACGGAGCGGGCCGGTGGGACACTGGACGCATGACCGAGCGCAA
This sequence comes from Streptomyces sp. NPDC003691, assembly GCF_053981115.1. Taxonomy (NCBI): domain Bacteria; kingdom Bacillati; phylum Actinomycetota; class Actinomycetes; order Kitasatosporales; family Streptomycetaceae; genus Streptomyces; species Streptomyces sp. NPDC003691. The sequence goes on from NZ_JBSFNQ010000147.1 coordinate 4,200, forward strand.
GCCACCGGGTGTCGGTTTCGATTCCTGGGTGGACAAGCAGATCCGGGACGCCGAGCGGCGCGGCGAGTTCGCCGCGCTGCCCGGAGTGGGCCGCCCGCTGCCCGAGGGCATCGAGGCGCCGTACGACGAGAACTGGTGGATCAAGCGGAAGATGGCGCGCGAGGGCTTCGCGGCCCTGCCGCCCTCGCTGGCGCTGCGCAAGGAGGCCGAGGACGTCCTCGAAGCCGCCTGGGCCGCGCCCTCGGCGGAGGCGGCCCGGCGGCTGGTCGAGGCGATCAACCCGCGGATCCGGCAGATGATGCTGATGCCGCCGCCGGGACCGCCGCTCGGGCTCAAGCCGTTCGACCTGGACGGGATCGCCCGGGAGTGGCACGCCCGCCGGTCGGCCCGGGACTCCGGCCCGGAGTCCGGGTCCGATTCCGGAGCCGGATCAGGGGCGGACTGACCCGGGCGGCCAGGGACTCCGGCTCCGAGACAGGGGCAGGGGCAGCGGCAGGGTCGGGCGGCCCCGGGACGGGGCGGAACCCGGATGGGCCCGCCCTGCCCGCGCGGCCCGCGCGCGACCGGTGGCCGTCAGCAGCCGTTGAGCACTCCGGCCAGCGCGTTCTTCTCCGCGCTGTCGACGCTCAGCGCGTAGTGGTGCTTCACCTGGACCCACATCCGCGCATAGGTACAGCGGTAGGCGGTGCGCGGCGGCAGCCATTCGGCCGGGTCGAGGTCGGACTTGGCCTGGTTGACGTTGTCGGTGACGGCGATCAGCTGCGGCCGGGTGAGGTCGTTGGCGAAGGCCCGGCGCTGGGTGGTGGTCCAGGCGTTGGCGCCGGAGCGCCAGGCTTCGGCGAGGGCGACGACGTGGTCGATGTCCACATCGGAGGCGGCGGACCAGGTCGCCCCGTCGTACTCGGAGTACCACCGGCCGGAGACGGCGGCGCAGGACCCGTCCTGGACGACCCCGGTACCGTCCCGCTTGAGCACGGTCTCCCGGGTGTTGCAGGTGCCGGACTGGGTGATCCAGTGCGGGAAGAGGTCGCGGCTGTAGCCCGAGGAGGAACCCTCGGGGCGTTCGGCGAGCTGTGCCAGATAGGCGCGGGCGGTGGCCGCGTCGACCGGGACGGGCGGGGCCGCCTGGGCGGCCGGGGCGCCCGCCAGCAGGGCACCGGCGGCCAGGGCCGCGGCCGCGGCGAGCGCTCCCGTACGGCGCGCGAGCCGGGCACGGCGCACGGGTCGCACGGGACGTATGAGGTTCTGCGGGGTGTTACCGGACATGCGGAGAACTCCTTCAGCGGGGGAAGCACGACCGTCGGGGAACGGACATGCTGAAGGCGCACGGTTGTTCGGGGGTGAGCGCCGGGCAACAGCATGGCGACGTGCACATGACATATCAAGAAGGTGGGGGCTACACGGACGGCCGGGGGCCGCATCCGACGATCGGACGACACCGGGACCGTCCGGCCGGGGCGAGGATGGTGACCGGAGCGGGGAGCGCCTGCCGGTACGGACGCGGGCAGCCTGGAGGCCATGGCGGCCGGCAACCCGCACCGGCCGCACAACCCCTGGAGGCCGCCCGTGACCACCGAGAACGCCCTGCCCGCCGCGGTCCGCCGCCGCGGCAGGGCCCGCCGCGCCGCCGCGGCCGCCCTCGCCGCCGCCGTGCTCGGCGGCTGCGCCGGTACGGGCTCCGCCGACCCCGCCGACGGGCCGCGGACCTCACCGCCCGCTTCCCCGGCGGCCGTTCCGGCGGTTCCGCCGCCCGCCGGGACCGCCACTCCGGCCGGCACCCTCCTGGTCGCAGACTTCGGCGCCGACACCGTCACCTTCCTCGACCCGGGGCGCGGCCCGCTCGCCTCCGTACGGGTCGGCACGGCCCCGTACGGACTGACGGTCGGGGCGGACGGCCGGGCCTGGGTGGCCACCGCCGAGGGCGTCGCGATCGTGGACACCCGGACCAGGAAGGGCCTCGGCCGGATCCCGTACCGCACCGCGACCGGGCCGGTGACCGACGGCGAGTACCGGGGCGGCGGGATGGGCATCGCGCTCGCGCCCGACGGCAAGCGGCTCTATGTCGGCGTCAATGTGCCGGACGGGCCGGGGACCGTCGAGGTGATCGACACCGCCGCCCGCCGGGTGGTGGCCGCCGTCCCGGTGGGACGCCGCCCCTTCGATGTGGACATGGCCCGGGACGGTTCGGCGGTGTACGCCACCAACCACGACTCCTTCGATGTGACGGCCGTCGACACCCGGACGCTCGCACCCCGGCGGTTCGAGGTCGCCCCGTACGGCACCGAGGGCGGTCTGGGCTCCTGGCTGAAGCCGCACTACGCGGCGGTACGGGAGGACGGCAGGCTGCTGCTGCCCTTCGAGGGCGAGAAGCTCGCCGTGCTCGACCCCCGGACCGGACGGGTGAGCGTCGAGCGGATGACCGCGAACACCCATCAGCACGGCGCCGCGCTCACCCCCGACGGCACCCTGCTCGCGGTGGGGACGGGGCCGATCGGCTCCTCCGACAAGGAGGCGTCACTGACGATCCGGTCGGCGGACGGCCGGGAGCGGGTGGTGCCGCTCGACGGGCCGCACGAGGACGTGGCGGTGAGCCGGGACGGCCGTACCGCCTATGTGACCGGCGGTTTCACCCGCGACGGGTACTGGGACGGCGTCACCGTCGTGGACCTCGATACGGGCGCGACCCGCAGGCTCCCCGGTGGGGAACGTCCCCTGGGCATCGCGGTGCTGTGACCCGGCGCACGGTCCGGGCACCGGGCGCGCTCACGGTGCCGACGCGCAACCGGTCCGGTCCGGTCCGGCGTCCCGGGCCGGACCGGGGCAGGGCGGGCCCGGCGGTGTCGCTCAGCGGGGCCGGGGCCCGGAAGCCGGAGGACCCGAAGCGGAAGTGCCGGAAGTCGGGCTTCCGAGAGCCGGGGTTCCGGGAGCCTCCGCGGGGTCCGGCGGCGGCCCGGTCCCCTTTGCCTCCGGTACGACGGGCCCCCCGGCGCCCGCCCCGGCGCGCTCCGGGGTCAGCTGGGCCAGGAGGGCGAGGGCCGCGGCCGACGGTGAACCCTGCGGGGCGGTGAGCACCGCCAGCCGCTGGCCGCCCGCCTCGTACAGGTCCATCACCTCGTTGTGCAGCGTCAGCGCGCCGACCAGCGGATGCCGGAAGTCCCGGGTGCTTTTGGTGAAGCAGCCGTGGATGTGATGGCCCGCCCAGAGCGCGGGGAACTCGGGGCTCTTCACCGCCAGTTCGCCGATCAGCTCGGCCAGTTCGCGGTCGTCGGGATGGCGGACCGCGATCCGGCGCAGATCGGCGGCGGCGTCCCGGGCCTTGCGCGGCCAGTCCGCGTACAGCTCCCGGCTGTGCGGGTCGAGGAAGACCAGCTTCACCATGTTCGGGCGGGTCCGGGGCCGGTCGGGGGCGTCGAAGGGCAGATGCCCTGCGAGCAGGGCGTGTGCCGTGCGGTTCCACGCCAGTACGTCGGTACGGCGGCCGATGACCAGGGCCGGGGTGTCGCCGAACGCTCGATCAGCAGCCGGACGCCGGGGCGCAGTCTCTCCGGCGCGGCCCGCCGGAGCGCGGCGGGCCGCTGCCGGGCGAGCTGGTGCAGATGTGCGCGCTCCGCCTCGTCGAGCCTGAGCACCCGGGCGAGGGCGTCCAGGACCGCTTCGGAGGCGTGGGAGCTGTGGCCCTGTTCGAGCTTGGTGTAGTACCCGGCGCTGACCCCGGCGAGCTGGGCGAGTTCCTCGCGGCGCAGCCCCGGCACCCGGCGCCGTCCGCCGTAGTCGCGCAGGCCGATGTCCCCGGGACGCAGTCCGGCCCGTCTGCTGCGCAGGAAGTCGCCGAGTTCCGTTCGCCGTCGGTCCACCTCCCCAGGATGCCGCCCGCGGCGCGCCGTTGCCTGTGCCTGCGGGGGATACCTTCGGCAGGGGCTGGGAGGGGCGCTCCGTACGGTCCAGGGTGGAGGGCGTCCCGACCCCGGAACCCCCGGAAGGCAGCCCTCCGTGATACCTCCCCGCCGCAGTTCAGCGGCTCCGCGCCGGCTGCTCCTCGCCGCCGGTGCCCTGCTTCCCGCCTGGCAGCTCGCCGAGGCCGGTCCGGCGGCTGCCGGATCCGGCTCCGCGGCCGGACGGCGCCCCGCGAAGGACCCGAAGATCGCGGCGGTGGAACGATTCTTCGCCGCCTATGCGGCGAACGACGTGCCGGGGATGGCCGAGGTGCTGTCCCGGAACGTCGAGTGGACGATCCCCGGCCACCATCCGCTGGCGGGCACCAAGTACGGCATCGCGGAGGTGCGGTCCTTCCTGGAGCAGCTCGCCGTCTCCGGGTTCCGGGCCGATCCGCTGTTCCTGGAGGCGAACCGCGACTACGTCGTGGACATCCACCGCGGCTGGTCGACGAAGGGCATCGGCCGGGTCGACACCCTGTGGGCGCTGGTCTGGCACTTCGGCCCGGACGGCAAGGTGGACCGGGTGGTGAACCTCAGCGGCGACCAGCACGGGATGGACACCTTCGTCTGGGCGAACTACCGGCTCGCGCCGCTGCCCGACCGGCTCGCCTGAGACGGCCCTGGCACTCGCGGCCCGCGGCGGCCCCGCGTCCGCCGGGGCGCGGCCGCCGGGCAGGGTCCGCCCGGGGCGGGCCGTCGGCACCGTCCGCCTTCCCCGGTGGTCCCGCGTTCGTCCGTCTTCCACGGCGGCGCGGGACCGCCGCCCGCCGGGCCCGATCGGGGGACGGGCCCGGCGGGCTTCCGGCCGCGAAGTCCTTCCGGATCAGGAGGGTCCGGCAGGGACGGGCCTACTCGGGCGCGGGCCCGGCGACGACCCGCCGGGCGGCCTCCCGTTCGGCGGCGGGCGGTGACAGTTCGTCCAGTGTGTCCAGGTCGTCCTTCGCCAGCTCGGATTCCCAGGCGGCGGCGAGCCGCTCCTGCTCGGCCTCCGGGCGCCCGGCGACGTCGTCCCGGTGTTCGGGGTCCAGGGCGGTGAGAAAGCGGGTGACGGTCTGGCTGGGCATGGGGTCTCCTTCGGCCGGGGCGCCGTCCGCCCGGCGGGCGGGACCGGCACCAAGCAGCCGACCCCCTGCCGGGGTACGGCGCGCCCCGGGCCGGTCCGATCGGGTGAGACACCCCTCCCGTGCGGACCGTGCCCGCCGCCGGAGTCCCGGCCGCGGCGGACATCCCTCCCGCCCGGGCGGTAGCCGCCGCCGGACGCTCCGATGTAAAGAATTCTTGACTCCCGGTCCGGACGGTCCTACCTTCGCCATGTCAGGTTTCTTTGACATGGCGGGGGTGGGCTCATGGGGCTCGGTGAACGGCGCGCGTGGATCACGGCGCTGGTGACGGTGGCCGGTTACACCGTCTATCTGCTGGTCGTCCTCGGCCGTGCGGACGGCGGACCGCTGACCGGTGTGCGGTACGGCCCGGTGCTGCTGTGGTCCATCGGCGGCGCGATCGCCGCGGCGGTGCTGCTGGAGATCGCGGCCGCGGCGGTCGCCCCGGGCGACGGCACCCGGACCGATATGAGGGACCGCGAGATCGGCCGGCTCGGCGAGCACGTCGGACAGGCGTTCCTCGCCATCGGCGGGGTCGCGGTGCTCGCGCTGGCGGTCGCCGAGGCGGACCACTTCTGGATCGCCCAGACCATGTATCTGGCGTTCGTGCTCTCCGCCCTGCTCGGCTCGGTGGCCCGGATCGTCTCCTACCGCCGGGGCCTGCCGTGGTGAAGCCGACCCGGGTCAGCAACTCCATCCGCGAGCTGCGGGCCGCCCACGGCGAGATGACGCAGGCGGAGCTGGCGGACCGGCTCGGTGTCACCCGGCAGACCGTGATCGCCATCGAGAAGGGCCGCTACTCCCCTTCCCTGGAGACGGCCTTCCTGATCGCGCGGGTCTTCGGCGTCCCGCTCGACGAGGTCTTCCAGTACCCCGAAGCGTGACCCGCGCTTCCGCCGTCTCTTCGCCGGGCCCGGCCGTCTGCCGGAGCCGGCCGTCTCGTCGTAAGCCCCGCCGTCTCTTCGTCAGTGCCCGCCGGAACCCCGGCGGCGGTTCCCCGGGAGGAACGTATGAAGGCCGTCGTCCAGGACCGTTACGGAGACACGGACGTCCTTGCCGTGCGGGAGATCCCCCGCCCGGTGCCCGGCGAGCGCGAGGTGCTCGTCCGGGTGTCGGCGGCCGGGCTCGACGCGGGGGTGTGGCATCTGATGACGGGACTGCCCCTGCCGGTCCGGCTGATGGGGTACGGGCTGCGCACCCCCCGGGTGCCCGTCCGGGGGCGCGAGGCGGCCGGGCGGGTCGTGGCCACCGGGTCCGGGGTGACCCGGTTCCGGCCGGGCGACGAGGTGTTCGGCTACTGCGAGGCCGCGTTCGCCGAGTACGCCGCCGTGCCGGAGGACCGGCTGCTGCCCCGGCCCGCGGGGCTGACACCGGAGCAGGCCGCGGCCCTGCCGATCTCGGCCGTGACGGCGCTCCAGGCGGTACGCGACCGGGGCCGGGTGGCGGCGGGCGACCGGGTGCTGGTGATCGGCGCGGGCGGCGGGGTCGGGACGTACGCGGTCCAGTTGGCGCGGGCCGCGGGCGCCCGGGTCACCGGGGTGTGCAGCACCGCCAAGACTGAGCAGGTCCGCGCGCTGGGCGCCGGGACCGTCGTCGACTACACCACGGAGGACCTCGGCGCCCGTCCCGAACGGTACGACCTGATCGTGGACACTGCCGGTCACCGTCCGCTGAGCCTGCTCCGCCGGATGCTCGCCCCGCGGGGCACCCTGGTCATCGTCGGCAGCGAGACCGGCGGACGCCTGCTCGGCGGTACGGACCGGGCGCTCCGCGCCGCCCTGCTCTCCCCCTTCGTCCGCGAGCGGCTGCTCGGCCTGGTGGCATCGGAGCGGACGGCGGACCTCGCGCATGTCACCGGGCTCGCCGAGCGCGGCGACATCGTCCCGGTGCTGAGCGGGTCGTACTCCCTCGCGGAGGTGCCGGAACTGATCGACCGGGCCCGCGCGGGCGGGCTCTGCGGCAAGGCCGTCGTGGTCCCCTGAACCGGGGCGGCCCGGCGCGGCCCGACCCGGGGCCGTGCGCCCCGGCGGCAGGGCGGCGCGGCTCCGCAGCAGACCGCGGCCGCTGAGCTATCTCGTCGACGATGTCGCGCGCCGCCATGGCCACCTGCGGG
>NZ_JBSFNQ010000148.1:0-11248 GCF_053981115.1 Streptomyces sp. NPDC003691
CGAGACCCGCGCCGTCCTCGCCGCCTCCCTGGCGATGCTCCGCACCAAGCACGCCGACCTGCCGTCCCGCAAGCACGGCAACCCGCCGCAGTAGCACCCGGCCGACGAACCCGGAGGACGCACACCATGACCGAACCCGCCGCCGGTACCCCGGACCCGTCCCTGCTGCGCGTGGAGAGAGGCCGGTGCGAGCCGGAGGAACTCGCCGCCGTGACCGCGCTGCTGATGGCCCGCGCGGCCGCCGCGCCGCCGCCCGGGACGGGGGGCCGCCGCTGCTCCAGCGCCCCCTGGCACCGGCTGGAACCGACCTCGGGCTTCCGCCCCCCGCACAGCTGGCGGCATCGCTAGCGGTGCGCCCCGCCGGGCGGGCGCCCTGACGGGCGCACGGACAGGCGCACGGACGGACGGACGCACGGACGGGACCCCGGTGCCGCCCCCTGCCGGGGCGGCACCGGGGTCCCGCCGTTTCCAGCCGCTGTTTTCAGCCGGAAGGCCGTACAAAATGGCCGAGAAGATACATGTGCATGTAAACTTTTCAACCATTTCCGGCACGTCGGTAGTGTCGGACACCCGAACGGCGGAGCCCCGGGGGCCTTTCTCCGGACGCCCTCGGGATGCTCTCAGGACGCCCCGCGAATATCCGTCCGGTCCGGCCGGACGAACCGGCTCCGGAATCCGGCGGCCGGCCCCCGGAGCCCCGCGGACGGCCGGGGCGGGCACCGCCCCCAATCCCCCGCGCTCCCCCGCCGGAAACACCTGTCCCCCGGGTGATATTCACCCGGGGGACACGGAGTGGAAACCGGAAGGTCCGGTACCCGACAGCGATGTCAGCAGACCGAGCCGTCGCCCTGGAATTCCAGATCGACGGGGAGGTCGGTCCGCCGCTTCACATTCAGCTTCCGGAACACCTTGGTCAAATGCTGCTCGACCGTGCTCACCGTGATGTGCAGTTTCCCGGATATCTCGCGGTTGGTGTAACCCAGGGAGGCCAGGGCGGCCACCCGCCGCTCGGAGAGCGTCAGCACCTCCGCCGCGGGAGCCACCGAGGCCGTGGGCGGCGACCACTTGTCGGGGTTCCGCTCCACGATCATCAGCGGCTTCTCCTGCACCGCCGCCGCCGTCTCGCCCTGCATCCGCTGGACCCGGCACTCCTTGGCCAGCCGGCCCGCCCGGCGCGAGATCATCCGCGCCTTGCTGAACTCACCGAGCGACTGATGGGCACGGCTGAGGTCGGACAGCGCCTGGGTGAGCGTGAGCCGGTCGCCGCGGGCCTGGAGGACCTCGACGGACTCCTTCAGGATCCGCAGCCGGGCCCGGTGGCCCGCCGTCGCCGCCAGTACCCGCAGCGAATAGCCGTAGGTACGGGAGGTCCGGGAACCGGAGCGCGACATCTGCTCCTTGGCGAGCTGCTGGGCCCGCTCGTGGTCGCCGAGCCGGAGGTAGACCTCCGCCATATCGCTCCGCCACGGGATGAGCGAGGGTGCGTCCAGATTCCACGAGGTCATCAGCTCGCCGCAGTAGCGGAAGTTGACGAGGGCGGCCTGGAGCCGGTCGGTCGCCATGTAGTAGCGGCCGCGGGCCCGCAGATAGGGCAGCCCGTACACGGTCTGGAACATCACCTCGGGGACCGATTCCTTGAGGTAACGGCGGGCGCTGTCGAAATCGCCCATGGAGGTGGCGACATCGAGCAGGGTGCCCACGGGCAGGCCGACGCCCACGCCCCAGCCCCGGACCCCGATCAGCTTGAGCGCGCGGACCGCGTGCTTCTGCGCCTCCACCAGTTCGCCGTTGCGCACGGCGATCTCGGCCCGGCAGGAGGAGAGGACCGCCTGCCACCACACGACCCCGCGGGTGTCCGCCTCGGCGAGCAGCAGGTCGCACCAGTGCGCGGCCATGGGCAGCTGCTCGGCGTAGATCAGGGTCTGGAGGGCCGCCATCACGGCTTCCAGGGTGGCGTCGGAGAGCGACGTCGTCTGGAGGATCTGCTCGGCGACCCGGGTACTGCAGCCGTCCTCGTCCCGGCCCTGCCCGAGGACGGTGCTGAGCGCGGCCACCGCCTGGGCCTGCTGTCCGGGCGGCGACGGCGCCGGCCCGGCCGCCGGAGCGTCCTCACGGACGTCGCCCGGCAGGAACTGCGGACAGGCGTACTTGACCCAGTTCCTGGTGCTGACCAGGAAGGCGTGCGACCTGGTACCGCTCCGGGGCCGGGCGGTGCCCGCCACTTCGCCGATCAGCTCCTCGGCGTCCTGGACATGCCCGTGCCACATCGCCGCGCGCAGCAGTACGGCGGCCTGCTCGGGGCTCAGAAGCCCCTCGCGCCGCGCCTGGTACAGCGGTTCCAGATGGCGGGCGGCGGTCTCGGGACTGCTGCGCCATTCGGCCCGGGTCAGCAGCATCCGGAGTGATGCCTGCTGCCCCGGTCCGGCGGACATCGAGAGCGCGAACTCGACGTACCGGATCGCGGACTCCTCGTCGTCCTCGTCCAGTGCCCGTTCGGCCGCCCGCTCCAGCTCGGCCACCGCCCAGTCGGCGTTCACCTGCTTCGCGGCCACCAGATGGTCCGCGATATCGGTGACGCAGCCGGCTCCGTCGCGCAGGAGCTGCGCCGCGTGGGTATGCAGCTCGGTCAGCCGGCCGGGGGCCAGATCGTCGTAGACGGCGGCCCGGATCAGCGGATGCCGGAAGCGCCCGTTCTCGACCAGCCCGGCGGTCTGGAGCGCGTACAGCGCCCGTTCGACGGTCTCCGGATCGCGGTCGAGCAGCTCGGCGACCTCGGCCGGTGAGCCGGTGGCCTCCAGTACGGCCATGCCCTGGGCGACTTCCAGGGTCTCGGGCGTACTGCGGTACAGACAGGTGAGCACGGCCTGGCGGAAGCTCTCCCCCATCGGCTGGCTCATATGGTCGGGAAACTCGACCACATCCGCGTAGTCCTCGATAAGCGCTCTGACCAGGAGCTGGTTGCCGCCGGTGGCCTGGTGGGCCTCCTGCGCCAGGCTCCAGGCGGCTGCCTGCCCGAGGTGCTGGGAGAGCATCTCGGCCACGCCGTCGACCGTGAGCGGCGCCAGTCTGATCCGCCGGAACTGGGCCTGCCGGACCAGTTCGATCCGGAAGGCCGGGTGGACCGACCAGGCCTGGGTGGACTCCGCGAGCACCAGCATCACGCGGGTGGAGCGGATCCTCTTCACCAGACGCAGCAGACAGTCCATCGACGCCGCGTCGGCGTGATGGACGTCGTCGACGGCCACCAGCAGGGGCGCGTCGTCGGAGAGTCCCAGCGCCAGGGTGCCCACCGCGCGCAGCGTCTCACTGCTTACATGAGGGGCCGTCAGCTCCTCGACGAGCCGTTCCGCGGACGGCAGTGAGTCCAGCAGCTGCCGCAGCACCCCGAAGGGGACGCCGCGGTCCTCCCTGGTCGCGGTCGCGGACAGCAGAATGCCGCCGCGGGCGGTACAGCGGTCGGCGAAGGCATGCAGTAATTCGGTTTTGCCACTCGCCACCGCTCCGCTGACGAGCGCGATCTTTCCGCTTCCTCCGGCGGTATCCGCAAATAGCTCGTCGAACAATTTCATTTCACGCGAACGTTCCACCAATACCACAGGCGACGCCTTTCCCCCGTCAATACCGCACCATGGCCAAGCAAAAGCGGCAACGGCATGCATATACCTGGGCTTTTAAGACGGATCTCCGTTTACGTCTCGCCCATGCACCCGTCACCCGAATTTAAATTGTTCTCGTTATCCGGATAACTCTCTCTGGACAGCCGCGTTCAATTGACACACTAACCTCAGGCGGATCCCCCTGTAAACCCTTACCCCTAGCCCCCGGACACCCCTAAGGGGCCACTCCGAGCGGCCCTCGGGACCTTTTGCGCCGCAGGTCACAACGGTCATGACGGGCCGTCCGGCGGTCCGGCGCCGGACCGCCGGTTGATGCGGACGCGTCATGACGGCAAGGGTACGCGGCAGGCCGGCCGAACCGGTGTCGGCGCGCCCGCGCAAGACCTGTGCCGCGGGGCACACGGAAGCCCGCCGGGTCGCACGGAGCGGCCCGGCGGGACGTTTTGCTTCCGGAACTTCTGTTTTCTCCCTACTGCGCTACTGCGCCCCCTATTGGCCCTTGCCCAGCGCCTCGTTGATGAAGCTGAACAGCTCGTCGTCGGTGGCGTCGTCGGCGAGACCGGCCGCCGTGTCCGGGGTGCCGGAGCCACCCGGCGCGTTGGTCCACTTCGCCATCAGGGAGTTGAGCCTGGCGGTGATCTTGGTGCGGGTCAGGTTGTCCGCGGAGAGCCCGGTGAGCGCCGCCTCCAGCCGGTCCAGGTCGTCCAGGACGGAGCCGCCGCCCTCGGGGGCCAGCTCGGTACGGAGGTGGCGGGCCATGGCGGTGGGGTTGGGCTGGTCGAAGACGACGGTCGCCGGGAGGCGCAGCGCGGTCTTCTTCATCAGCCGGTTCCGCAGCTCCACCGCGGTGAGGGAGTCGAAGCCCATGTCGCGGAAGGCCCGTTCGGCCCCGACGGAGGTCGCGTCGGGCAGCCCCAGGACGGCGGCGGCCTCAGTGGCGACCAGGTCGGCCAGGAGCTTCTCCTGCTCGGTCTCGCTCAGTCCGCCCAGCTCCGCCGCGAGCGTGGAGGTCCCCTGCGGCACCTCGGACTCGGCGGCCAGCACCGCCCGGACCTCGGGCACCCCGTCCAGCAGGGGCCGGGGCCTGGCGAGGGTGAACCCGGGCACGAACCGCTCCCAGTCCATATCGGACACGGTGACGCAGGTGTCGCCCTGTTCGATCGCCTGGTGCAGTGCGGTGACGGCGAGTTCGGGGTCCATGGTGCGGACGCCCCGCTTGCGGAGGTGCTCCTCGGCACCGTCCCCGGTGGACATACCGCCTCCGGCCCAGGCTCCCCAGGCGATGGAGGTCGCGGGCAGCCCTTCGGCCCGGCGCCGTTCGGCGAGGGCGTCCAGATAGGCGTTGGCGGCGGCGTAGGCGGCCTGGTTGCCGCTGCCCCAGGTGGCGGCGATGGACGAGAAGAGGACGAAGGCGTCCAGGTCCCGGCCGGAGAGCAGCTCGTGCAGATGCCGGGCGCCCTCCGCCTTGGCGGCGAGGGTGGCGGCGTACTCCCCCGGCGTGGTCTCGGTGAGTGCGGTGGTCTGCGGTACGCCCGCCGTGTGGAAGACGGCGGTGACCGGGGTGCCGTCGGCGTCGAGCCGGTCCAGAAGGGCCGCGACGGCGGACCGGTCGGCGGTGTCGCACGCCTCCAGCACGACCTCGGCGCCCAGTCCGGCCAGTTCGTCCCGGAGCGCCGCGGCGCCGGGCGCGGCGGCCCCGCGCCTGCTGGTGAGAACGAGCCGGGCGGCGCCCGACTTCGCGAGCCAGCGGGCGACATGGGTGCCGACGGCGCCGGTGCCACCGGTCACCAGAACGGTGCCGCGCGGGGTCCACGGTGTCCCGGTGCCGTTCCGCGGCGCCCGCCCGAGCCGCCGGACGAAGATCCCGCCGGAACGGACGGCGACCTGGTCCTCCGTGCCGGTCAGAACTCCGGCGAACCGGTCGGCCGCCCGCTCGTCGGGCACCGCGGGCAGGTCGACGAGACCGCCCCATCGGTCGGCGTGCTCCAGTCCGACGACCCGGCCGAGCCCCCAGACCTGCGCCTGGTCGGGCGCGGTCACCGGATCGCCGGGGCCGACGGAGACCGCGCCGCCGGTCGCCAGCCAGAGCGGGGCGTCCGCTCCGGTGTCGCCCAGGGCCTGGACGAGGGTTGCCGTCGTCGCGCCGGGCTCGTCGCCGAAGGCGAGGAACGACAGCACGCCCCGGTGGTCCGCCCCGAGCCGGGCGGCGAGTTCGGCGCGGTCCGTCCCGGCCGCGACGGCGATCCGGGTCACCGTGGCGCCGTACCGGCCGAGCGCGGCCTCCGCGGCCGCCACCCAGGGGTGCGGCTGGCCGTCGGGGTGGACCAGGAGCCACGGCCCGGACAGCACCGGCGCCGGGGTCTCGTCGCCCTGCTTCCAGTGGATGCGGTACCGCCACCGGTCCATGGTGGAGGTCTCCTGCCGGCGCCGGTGCCAGGAGGCGAGCGCGGGCAGCACGGGCCCGAGATCGTCCGCTCCGACGGCCAGGGTGGCGGCGAGGGAGTCGAGATCGCCGCCCTCGACGGCCCGCCAGAAGGTGTCGTCCCCTTCGATGGCGGCCGACCCGGCGTCGGCGGCGGGCTCGAAGCTGGGCCAGTAGTGCTTGCGCTGGAAGGCGTACGTCGGCAGGTCGGTGCGCCGGGCGCCGGTACCGGCGAAGAACGCGGCCCAGTCGACGATCGTGCCCTGGGCATGCAGCCGGGCGAGGGCCGTTGTGGCCGTTTCGGCCTCGGGGCGGTCGCGGCGGAGGAGGGGGATGCCGCCGTCGGCGAGGGCGGACAGGATGCCGTCCGGGCCGATCTCCAGGAAGGAGGTGACGCCTTCGGTACGGAGGTGTTCCAGGGCGTCGTGGAAGCGAACCGCGTCCCGGACATGGCGTACCCAGTACTCGGCATCGACGTGGGAGGGCTGGCCGGCGACGGGAATCCGGGCGGGCTGGTACGAGAGCCCCTCGGCGACCGTACGGAACTCGGCCAGCATCGGGTCCATCAGGTGCGAGTGGAAAGCGTGGCTGACGCGCAGGCGCTTGTTCTTCCACCGTGAGGCGAGGGTCAGGACGGCGTCCTCGTCGCCGGAGAGGACCACCGAACGCGGACCGTTGACCGCCGCGATGTCGACACCAGCGGTCAGCAGCGGGCGTACGTCCTCCTCGGAGGCTTCTACGGCGACCATCGCGCCGCCCTCCGGCAAGGCGCCCATCAGCCTGCCGCGCGCGGCCACCAGGGCGCACGCGTCGTCCAGGGACAGCACCCCGGCCACCTGCGCGGCCGCGATCTCACCCACCGAATGACCGGCGAGGTGGTCGGGACGCACACCCCAGGACTCGACCAGCCGGAACAGCGCCACCTCCACCGCGAACAACGCGGCCTGGGTGAACTCGGTCCGGTTCAGCCGGTCGGCGTCCTCGCCGAAGACGGTCTCCTTCAGCGGGAGTTCGAAGCGGGCACAGACGGTGTCGAACGCCTCCGCGTAGACGGGATACGTGTCGTACAGCTCCCGGCCCATGCCGATGCGCTGGCTGCCCTGACCGCTGAAGAGGAACGCCACCTTGTGGTCGACGGCCGTGTCCTGGACCGCGCCGTCACCGCGCGCCACCGCGTCCAGGCCGGCCAGGAAGCCGTCCCGGCCGTCCGCGACGACGACGGCCCGGTGGTCGAGCGGGGTACGGGTCGTCGCCAGCGAGCGGGCGATATCGCGGAGGCCGACGGCCGTACCGTCGGTGTCCGATCCGTCCGCGGCCGTGTCGTCCGGGTACGAACCGTCGGCGTAGAGGCCGTCGACGTACGAGCGCAGTTTCGCCGCCTGGGCCCGCAGGGCGTCGGGGGTCTTGCCGGACAGTACCCATGGCAGCACGGGGTGCCCGGACTTCCGCGCCTCGCGCTCCTCCGGCGGCACCTCCACGGGTGCTTCCTCGATGATGACGTGGGCGTTGGTGCCGCTCATACCGAACGAGGAGACACCTGCCCTGCGGGTACGGTCCGACTCCCAGTCACGGGCCTCGGTCAGCAGCTCGACCGCGCCCGCCGACCAGTCGACGTGCGGCGTCGGCTCGTCGATGTGCAGGGTCTTCGGCATCACCCGGTGCCGCAGGGCCATCACCATCTTGATGACACCGCCGACGCCCGCGGCGGCCTGGGTGTGGCCGATGTTGGACTTCAGCGACCCGAGGCGGAGCGGCCGGTCCTCGGCGTGGTCCTGGCCGTAGGTGGCGAGCAGGGCCTGGGCCTCGATGGGGTCGCCGAGAGTGGTGCCGGTGCCATGGGCCTCGACCACGTCCACATCGGCCGCCGTCAGACCGGCGGAGGCCAGGGCCTGGCGGATCACCCGCTGCTGGGACGGCCCGTTGGGCGCGGTCAGACCGTTGGACGCGCCGTCCTGGTTGACCGCGGAGCCACGGACGATCGCGAGGACCGGGTGGCCGTTGCGGCGCGCGTCGGAGAGCCGCTCCAGGACGACCATGCCCGCGCCCTCGCCCCAGCCCGCGCCGTCGGCGGCCGCCGAGAAGGACTTGCACCGGCCGTCTTCGGAGAGGGCACGCTGCCGGGAGAACTCGATGAACCCGACGGGCGTGGACAGCACCGTCACACCGCCGGCCAGGGCGAGCGAGCAGTCGCCCTGCCGCAGAGCCTGGACGGCGAGGTGCAGGGTGACCAGGGACGACGAGCAGGCGGTGTCGACGGTGACCGCGGGGCCTTCGAGGCCGAGGGTGTACGACACCCGGCCGGACAGCACGCTGGGCGAGTTGCCGGTGCTGACGTACCCCTCGAACTCGGAGCTGTTCGACGCGGCCATCAGCAGGGCGCCGTAGTCCTGGTAGGTGACGCCCGCGAAGACGCCGGTGCTGCTGCCGCGGAGTGTCGCCGGGTCGATTCCGGCCCGCTCCACGGCCTCCCAGGAGGTTTCGAGGAGCAGCCGCTGCTGCGGGTCCATGGCCAGCGCCTCGCGGGGCGAGATACCGAAGAAGCCGGGGTCGAAGTTGGCCGCTCCGTGCAGGAACCCGCCCTCCTTGGTGTAGGAGGTGCCGGGCCGGTCGGGGTCGGTGTCGTAGAGGGCGTCCAGGTCCCAGCCGCGGTCGGCGGGGAATCCGCTGACGCCGTCCCGGCCTTCGAGGACCAGCCGCCACAGCTCCTCGGGGGTCTCGACGCCCCCGGGGAAGCGGCAGCCCATGCCGACGACCGCGATGGGGTCGTCGTCGTCGGCGGCGCGCCGGGCGGCGGTGTCCGCGGCGGGCGCGGGCCCGGTCCGCTCGGCCAGGAGTTCACCGAGGTACGCGGCGAGGGCGAGGGCCGACGGATAGTCGAAGACCAGCGTGGCGGGCAGGGTGAAGCCGGTGGCGGTGCCGAGCCGGTTGCGGAGTTCGACGGCGGTGAGTGAATCGAAGCCCAGGTCGCGGAAGGCCCGGCCGGGTTCGATGGCGTCGGTGCCGCCGTGTCCGAGGACGGCGGCGGCCTCGGTGCGGACGATGCCGGTGAGGGCGGCCGCGGTCTCCTGGGCGGTGAGCCCGGCGAGCCGTTGCCGGAGGGCGGCGGCCGGGTCGTCGCCGCCGGTCCGCTCCGCCGGGCGGGCGGCGAGGGCGTCGCGTACCTCCGGCAGCCCGGTCAGCAGCGGGCTGGGCCGGACCGCGGTGAGGAGGGGGGCAAAACGCGCCCAGTCGACATCGGCGACGGTCACCGACGTCTCGTCCCGCGCCAGGGCGCGCCCGAGTTCGGCGAGGGCGGTCTCCGGCACCAGGGCGCGGATGCCCTGCGCGCGGAGCCGGTCGGTGTCGAGCGGGTTGCTGCCGGTGAGCCACGGTGCCCAGGCGACGGATGTCGCGGTCAGCCCGCGGGCGCGGCGGTTGCGGACGACGGCCTCGGCGGCGGCGTTGGCGGCCGCGTAGGCGCCGAGTTCCGGGCTGCCCCAGGTGGCGGCGATGGACGAGAAAAGGACGAACGCCTCAAGGTCGCCGCCGGAGTTCCCGTCCGAGTCCTCGCCGGAGTTCCCGTCCGAGTTCCCGTTGTTCCCGCCGGAGTTCCCGCCGGAGTTCCCGTCGAACAGTTCGTCGAGGACGGTCAGGGGGGCGAGTTTCACGGCGGCGACCGCGGCGAGCTGCTCGGGCGTGGTCGCGGTGAGCGGTGCCGGGTCGTAGAGACCGGCGGTGTGGAAGACGGAGCGGACCGGGGTGCCTTCGGCGGCGAGCCGGAGCACGGTCGGTCCGGCGTCCGCCGGGTCGTCGAGGGTGACGACCCGGTCGGCGCCCGATGCGCGCAGCCAGTCGGCGACGAGTTCACCGAGGGAGCCGCCGGTGACAAGGGCGGTGCCGGTCAGCCGGAACCCTGCGGTCCCGGGGGCCGGAGCGGTACCGGTGCCGGTGCCAGTGCCGGTGCCGGTGTCGTTGTCGGCGGCGGGGGCGGTGCTGGTGGCAGTGCTGGTGCCGGTGGTGCCGGTGGTGCCGGTGGTGTCGGCGCCGGTGCGGACGAGGCGTCGGGCGAGGGCCCCGGCGGGCCGGATCGCGACCTGGTCCTCGTCGCCCGCGGCGAGTACGGCGGCGAGCCGGGCCCAGGCACGGTCGTCGGGCTCGGCGGGCAGGTCGACGAGACCGCCCCAGCGGTGCGGCTGTTCCAGCGCGGCAACGCGTCCGAGGCCCCAGACCGCGGCCCGGCCGGGGTCGGCCACGGGCTCCTGGGGTCCGGTGGAGACCGCGCCGCCGGTGACGCACCAGAGCGGGGCGTCGATCCCGGCGC
This sequence comes from Streptomyces sp. NPDC003691, assembly GCF_053981115.1. NCBI lineage: Bacteria > Bacillati > Actinomycetota > Actinomycetes > Kitasatosporales > Streptomycetaceae > Streptomyces > Streptomyces sp. NPDC003691. Next base: position 10,340 of record NZ_JBSFNQ010000148.1, read on the forward strand.
CGTCGAGGGTACGGAGCAGGGTGAGCACCCGGTCCGGGCCGTCCGTCAGGGACAGGACGCCCGCGGGCCGGAGGCCGTCGGTGAGCGGAGCCGTACCGCCGACCGGGTCGAACCGGTGGACGTCGGCGCCGTGCGCGGCGAGGGCGGCCAGGGACGGGTGCCCCTCGGGGGCGTCCACCAGCCAGAGACCGTCCAGCCGGGCGGACGGCGCTTCGGTGAGCGGCTGCCACACGTCCCGGTAGCGGGAGCCCGTCGTCTCGTGGCGGAAGGTGGGCCAGTAGCGGTCGCGCTGGAAGGCGTAGGTGGGCAGGTCGGTGCGCCGGGCGCCGGTACCTGCGAAGAACGCCTCCCAGTCGACGGGGGTGCCGGTGGTGTGGAGGCGGGCCAGCGCGGTGAGCGCGGACTCCGTCTCGGGCCGGTCGCGGCGGAGCAGGGGGACGCCGCCTTCGGCGAGCGCGGACAGAATGCCGTCGGGGCCGACCTCCAGGAAGGACGTCACACCCTCGGTACGGAGCTGCTCGACGGCGTCGTGGAAGCGCACCGCGTCCCGGACATGGCGTACCCAGTACTCGGCATCGACCAGGGCAGGCAGGCCCATCACAGGGATTGCGGCGCGCTCGTACGAGAGCCCCTCGGCGACCGTACGGAACTCGGCCAGCATCGGGTCCATCAGGTGCGAGTGGAAAGCGTGGCTGACCCGCAGGCGCTTGTTCTTCCACTGGGCCGCCAGCTTGAGGACGGCGTCCTCGTCGCCGGAGAGGACCACCGAGCGCGGGCCGTTGACCGCCGCAATGTCGATGCCATCGGTGAGGTGGGGGCGTACGTCCTCCTCCGAGGCTTCTACGGCGACCATCGCGCCGCCCTCGGGCAGCGCACCCATCAGCCGGCCGCGCGCCGCGACCAGGGTGC